>JADJXQ010000010.1 GCA_016710335.1 Rhodospirillales bacterium | reverse complement strand
TGGCGGACGATCGTCGCAACGAGGTGGTCGCCATCGGCGAACAGGGCAACCTCGGCCGCCTTCGCCATCCGCACGTGAAGGAGATCGGCTACCCCGAGCCGCGCGGCGCGTCGCCCGGCACACACCACTACCTCCGCACCGTCGAAGCCGGTGTGCGGCGCGGGCAGGAGGTGGTGCGCCTCGCCATCAAGCTTCGCGACGGCGGATTCTCGCCCCGGGTCATCTGCTGCCATCCGGGCTGGGGGGAAGGCCTGTACCTGCGCGAAATCTGGCCGGACGCGAAGCTCCTCTACTTCGTGGAGTGGTATTACCATCTGCGCGGCTACAACATCGGCTTTGATCCGGAGTTCCCGAAGAAGTTTGACGACCAGTTCCTGGTCCGGACGCGGAACGCGATGCACGTGCTGAGCTTCGTCACCGCCGACTGGCTGGTGACGCCGACGCGCTGGCAGCACTCGACCGTGCCGCCGGAGTTCCGCTCCAAACTCAGCGTCATCTTCGACGGCATCGATACCGACATCGCCGCGCCCAACCCTGAAGCGAGCCTCCGGTTCCAGAGCGGCGCCGAGCTTAAGGCCGGGGACGAGATCATCACCTTTGTCAACCGCAACCTGGAGCCCTACCGCGGCTACCATGTGTTCATGCGCGCCCTGCCGCAGATCATGAGCAAGCGCCCCAATGCCCATGTGGTGATCGTCGGCGGCGACGGCGTCAGCTACGGGCCGCACCCGGAGGGCGGCGGCACTTTCCGGGAGAAGTACCTGAAGGAGGTGCAGGACAAGCTCGACATGAGCCGGGTTCACTTCACCGGCCGCCTGCCCTATGACGTATACCTCAAGATTCTGCAGCTTTCCGCGGTGCACATCTACTTCACCGTACCGTTCGTGCTGTCGTGGTCGATGCTGGAAGCGATGAGCACCGGTTGTCTGGTGGTGGGCTCGCGCACGCCGCCAGTCGAAGAGGTGATAACACACAACGACAACGGCCTGCTCGTCGATTTCTTCAAGCCTTGGGCGCTGGTCGAGGCGGTCGATCGGGTCCTCGACCATCCCACGCGCCTTCATCGCATCCGCGAGCGGGCGCGCCAGACGATCATCGACCGCTATGATCTCAAGTCGATCTGCCTGCCGGCGCACCTGGACCTGGTGCAGACCCTGTCCAGCGGCCGCACCCCCAAAACCATGGCTGCCTGACCCTACATCTTGACGTCGTCATCAGACTCCGGGCCAATTCTTCGTCATGTATGGGCGGCTCCCCTTTTGTCCTTGCGAGCGGGGCCGAAGGCGGCGTGGCAACCCGGAATCTGATAGGGTGCGCGATCTGAATTGCTTCGTCGGCTGCGCCTCTTCGTAATGGCGGCGTTTTCCGGCCCCTGACAAAGCCACCCCCAGGAGACAGCGTTGCCAGTGGATGATCTCTTCCAATCGGGGCCCAACGGCCGCCAGGACTACACCGCCAAGGACATCGAGGTCCTGGAGGGGTTGGAGCCGGTGCGGCGCCGGCCGGCGATGTACATCGGCGGCACCGACGATCGCGCCATGCACCACCTCGTCGCCGAGGTGCTGGACAACGCCATGGATGAGGCGGTCGCCGGGCACGCCAACCGCATCGAACTGGAATTGGCCGCCGACGGAGCCGTCACTGTGCGGGACAACGGCCGCGGCATCCCCATCGACCTCCATCCCAAGCACAAGAAACCGGCGCTGGAGCTGATCCTCACCACCTTGCACTCGGGCGGCAAGTTCTCCAACAAGGTGTACCAGACATCGGGCGGACTCCACGGTGTCGGGCTTTCAGTGGTCAACGCCCTTGCTGAGCGACTTGAGGTCGAGGTCGCCCGCGACCGCACCTTGTGGGCGCAGAGCTTCGTTCGCGGCAAGCCGCGGGGCCCACTGGAAAACCGCGGCGCCGTGCACAACCGCCGCGGCACCACCGTCATCTTCAGTCCCGACCCCAAGATCTTTGGAGACAAGGCGCGGTTCAGGCCGGCCGAACTCTATCGCATGGCGCGCTCCAAGGCGTACCTGTTCCGCGGCGTCGAGATTCGCTGGTCGTGCGATGCCTCTCTGCTCGGCGCGGCGGACCCCACGCCGGCCACGGATGTGATGCATTTTCCCGGCGGCGTGCTGGACTTCCTGCAGTCGACCCTGGAAGGCCGCCCAACCTTGACGCCGCAGCCGTTCGCCGGCCAAGCCGGGTTTAATGGCGGCGGCGCGTCCGACAGCGGCGGCAAGGTCGAGTGGGCAATCGCCTGGCCGGAGGATGAAGAGGCGTTTCTGCGCTCCTACTGCAATACGGTGCCGACTCCCGACGGCGGCACCCATGAGGCCGGCTTCCGTATGGCGCTCTCCCGCGCTCTCAAGGCACACGGTGAGATGGTCGGCAATCGCGCCGCCGCAAAGCTGACACCCGAGGACGTAGTCGGCGGCGCCTGCGCCATGCTGTCGGTGTTCATCCCGGAGCCGCAGTTTCAGGGCCAGACCAAGGAACGGCTCAACTCAGTCGAGGCGACGCGGCTGGTCGAATCGGTTGTGCGCGACCACTTTGATCACTGGCTGTCGGCAGCGCCGGATGTCGCCAGGACGCTGCTGGAGAGCGTCGTTGAACGCTCCGAGTTGCGAATGCGTCGGCAGCAGGAAAAAACCAAACGCCAGTCGGCTGCCCGCAAGTTGCGCCTACCCGGCAAACTCGCCGACCGCAGCCGGACCACCGCCAAGGGCACCGAGCTGTTCATCGTCGAGGGCGACTCCGCCGGCGGCTCGGCCAAGACGGCGCGCGACCGGGAAACCCAGGCGGTGCTGCCGTTGCGCGGCAAGATTCTCAACGTCGCCAGCGCCTCCGGCGACAAGCTAAAGGCCAACCAGGAGCTTACCAACCTCACCGAGGCGATGGGCTGCGGCACCCGCGGCCAGTTCGATGGGGCGGCTCTCCGCTACGAAAAGATCATCATCATGACCGACGCGGATGTGGACGGCGCCCACATCGCCGCGCTTCTGATGACGTTTTTTTTCCGGGAGATCCCAAAGCTCATCGAGGGCGGCCACCTCTATCTTGCAGTGCCGCCGCTCTATCGCCTCACCCAAGGCAGCTTCACCGAATACGCCCGCGACGACGCCCACAAGGAGGCGCTCCTCACCGCCGCATTCAAGGGCCGCGGCAAGGTGGAGATCAGCCGCTTCAAGGGCCTGGGCGAGATGCCGCCGGCGCAACTGAAGTCAACGACCATGAACCCCGCCACCCGCACCTTGCTTCGCGTCACCGTGGATGGCGCGCGGGAGGGAACTGATGTCGGCTCGGTTGCCGCCTCCGATTACGTCCGCGAGACGACGCAGCTCGTGGAAACCCTGATGGGCCGCCGCCCCGAGCTCCGCTTCGCCTACATTCAGGAACACGCAAGGTTTGTAGCGGACGTGGACGTGTAATGATCATCACTGCAGCCGGCTTTCGCGCTTTTGTTGGCGTCTGCGGTCGGTCACGGGAAACATGGCTGTTGGTCCAGGCCGGTCGTTTCGGGGAGGCCGCAGACCAGGTTCATGTTCTGCACCGCCTGGCCGGAAGCACCTTTGACCAGGTTGTCGATGGCCGAGAGGACGATCGCCCGGCCCGGCAGGCGGTCCGCGAACACGCCGATCAAGGCGTGGTTTGACCCGCGGACGTGGCGGGTCGCGGGCGACGTGCCCTCCGCTGCCACGCGCACGAACGGCTCGTTCTCATACCGCTCGGCCAGGCAGGTGCGCAGGTCCGCCGCCACGGCGTCGTTCGCCAGCCGGACATAGATGCTGACGAGAATACCGCGGTTCATCGGCATCAGGTGCGGCGTGAAGTTGACGTGAAGCGGCCGCCTTGCCGCCAGCGACAGGGACTGCTCGATCTCGGGGGCGTGGCGATGGGAAGCAACGCCATACGCGTGCACGCCTTCCGCCACTTCGGCGAACAGCGACGTTTCCTTCGGCGCCCGGCCGGCGCCGGTGATCCCGGACTTAGCGTCGATGATGATGTCGTCGGCGTCGATCAGGCCGGCCTCGACCAGCGGCACCAGCGGCAGCAGCGCCGCGGTCGGATAGCATCCGGGGCAGGCAATGAGCCTAGCCGATGCGATGCGTTCCCGATCCAGTTCCGTCAGCCCATAGACGGCCTCGCCCTGCAGGTCCGGCGCGCGGTGCGCCTGCCCGTACCAGGTTTCGTACTGCTCCACGTCGGCGAGACGAAAATCCGCGGACAGGTCGATGACCTTGACCCGGTGCGGAAGCGTCGCCACCACGTCCTGGGTGGTGCCGTGCGGCAGCGCGCAGAACGCGACGTCGATGTCGTCCCATTGGACCGTTTCGAGAGATACCAACCCCGGCAGCGCCGTGTCGTGCGCAGCGGCAGCAAGATGCGGGAATACGTCGCCGATGCCTTGCCCAGCCTTCCGGTCGGCGGTGAGCGCGGCAATCTCTACCGACGGGTGGCGGACCAGGAGGCGCACCAACTCCGCGCCAGTGTAGCCGCTGGCGCCGACTATTGCGACCCGAACCGCGGAATTGGAGACGTTCATGGCATTCCGGAGGGAGCGAGGAGGATGCAGGAAGCCGGCGCGACGGGATGCACCGGCGGCCCGTTTCCGGATCTACCGCTTGGAGAACTGGAAGCTGCGTCGGGCCTTAGCCTTGCCGTACTTCTTACGCTCGACGACGCGCGAGTCGCGGGTCAGAAAGCCGCCTTTCTTGAGCGGCGTCCGGACGCCAGGCTCGAAGAACGTCAACGCCCGGCTGATACCGTGGCGGACCGCGCCCGCCTGTCCGGACAATCCGCCGCCGGAGACGGTGCAGGTCACGTCGTATTGATCGCTTCGGTTGGCGGCCGCGAACGGCTGGTTGATCATCATCCGCAGGGTTGGTCGCGCGAAATAGACCTCCAGCGCGCGGCCATTGACTGTGATGCGGCCCGACCCGCGCTTGATCCACACCCGAGCGACCGCATCCTTACGCTTGCCGGTGGCGTAGGAGCGCCCCTGCGCATCGATTCGGGGCTGCACCTCCGCTTCCACGACGGCGGAGGGAACAGGGGCAATCCCCGTGAGGTCCTTGAGGTCCGCAAGGGTTCTGGTTTCTTCGGCCATGGTCGTCACTATCTCTTGTTCTTCTGGTTCATCGCCGCCACGTCGAGACGCTCCGGCTGCTGCGCCGCGTGGGGATGCTCGGCGCCCGCATAGACGCGGAGCTTGCGCATCTGCTCGCGGCCGAGCGGTGAACGCGGAACCATCCGCTCGATGGCCTTGATCACCGCGCGTTCCGGATGTCGCCCATCGAGAATCGACCCCAAGGTCCGATGCTTGATGCCGCCCGGGTAGCCGGTGTGCCAATAAAAGCGAGTCTGCTCGCGTTTGTTGCCGGTCACGCGCACCCTGCCCGCGTTCACCACCACGATGTGGTCGCCGCAGTCCAAGTGCGGGGTGTACATGGGCTTATGCTTGCCCCTCAGTCGCGTTGCCACCACCGCCGCGAGCCGCCCGAGGACGACATCCTCAGCATCGACGATGTACCATTTGCGTTCAATCTCAGACGCTTTGGCCGAATATGTTGCCATCACACATCTACACTTTTACGGGAGAAACACGAACAACGACACCCAAGGCGCGGTGGCCTCGGCGCGCAGGCGGCGGAGTATGCCACGCCGAACCCGGAAGTCAACAGTCGTAGTGCTGCCTTTAGGCGCCGTTGGTGACGCGCGTCTCGGATTTGTGGAAAGCCGACGTTGTATTTGCTCCTGTTTTGATGATTTGTTACGGACGAGGGTGAAATCGCGCTCCTGGGAATGAATCCAATGTCGGTGATCCACTGGACCGAAACCATGAGTGTCGGAGTCGAGTCCATCGACTGTGATCACAAGCACCTCCTCGGCCTGGTCAATCGCCTGGACGCCTCCGTGCGCTCCGGCGAAGGCGAAACCGTCGTGGACGCCATTCTCGGCGAACTGCTCAGCTACACCGCGTACCATTTCGACCGGGAGGAGGCCCTCATGACGGCGTGCGGTTATCCGGACGTCGACGCGCACTGTCATACTCACCGGGTTCTGAAGACGCAGGTTGCCAACATCCGTGACCGCCACATCCACAATCCGGACAGCATCCACGACCGCGAAGTGCTGGCATTTCTTCGCAACTGGCTTACGGCTCACATTCTCGGCCGCGACCAGCTCTACGCGCCTTTCATGGTGAGCCGGCGCCAGGCGGTCGAAGCCGCCGAGACCGCCTTTACGGCGGATCAGCCCCAGGCGAACTGATCACGTCCTTGACCGTGTCCGTTACGCTCGTCCCGGATCAGTGGGTAATGACCGGCGTCAGCGATTTGGCCTGCTCCACCCATTTGGCGACCTGTTTGGCGCTTACCAGCCGGCGGAACAGATTCTTCTCGGCGTTGATCTCCGCCATCTTTGCCATCCGGACCGTTTCGGCCTGCTCACATGCAGAACGCCCAACAACTCATTGCAGAATTCCCAAAACGGTGATTGCGCCATCCGTCGCAAGCTTTGCGACGACGATCTCGCCGGAGCGGGTGTAGGCGCCGGTCAGCGCGCTGATGTTGACCTGGTGGGTGACAAGAATCAGCGGTTTCCCGCCGTGTTCGCGGGAAAGCCACGCCTGCAGCGCCGCCGTTTGCGCCTCCCGGCGCTGGGGGTCGCGAAAGAAGGAGTTGAGGGCGGGCAGAACCGCGACCGGTCCCAGGGCCAATTCTTCCGCGGTCTCCAGGCATCGGCACCAGGCGCTCGACATGACCGTGGCGCCGCCGATTCCGTGGTCACGAAAGCGGTCACCCACCGCAGCCGCTTGTCGACGTCCATCCTCCGAAAGATTGCGCTGGGTGGCGCAGTCGTTCACATCAAAGTTGACCGGGTCACCGATGCCGGGTGCGAGGGCGTGACGCATCATGGCGAACGCCGATCCGGCGCGGAGCGCCGCCCACAGCGCGTCCGGTTCCTCGGCCTCGGTGCTCGAAATTGCCGCCGACAGCACCACAGCAACGACGACGAGCGCGCGGCAAGCGGCGGCGCCAATGAGCCCGAGATCCGGGCGGCGCGTCATCCCAGTTCCCGGATCGCCGTGGCGGCATCGGGGCTCCAGGCGTCGCTGCCGACCCATCGCCAGATGCCGTCCACCTGGTTGGTTGGCAGGCCGCCCACCAGGATGGTCGGGCATTGCGCACCGAGTTCCGCCTTGATGGCCTCCACCGCGCGCCGCAGGGTCGGAAGTTGCTGAGCCATGGATGCGGACATTCCGACGACGTCCGGTCGAAGACCGTCGACCTGCGCTACGAGCGCGTCGGTCGGCGTGTTCGCTCCAAGGTATTGAACCGTCCACCCGGCGAGTTCGAACGCGTCGGAGACGATTCGCAATCCGAGAGCGTGGTGATTGCCGGCGGCACACGCGAACAGCGCGGTGTGGTCCGAGGTTTCCACGAAGAGCGTCGCGGTCAGAAACAGCCGGCTCAGAAGTATTTCGCTAATGGCAGTGGCCAAGTGCTCCTGCGCAACGGTGATTTCGTTGCGCTGCCACAGCATGCCGACATTGTAGAGCGCCGGCTGGACCAAGCGCGTTGCGACGTCGGCATAACTCCCCGAAGACTCCCATGCCTTCTGCATCACTTCTCGCGCATCCCCCACGTCGCCGTTGGCCAGCATCCGCGTCAGCGCGCCGACCTGCGGAAGATCCGACGGGCGACGGGCGACATAACGGGTGCGTTCTTCGTCCCGCGGTTCGGCGAGAACGCGCCGCCCCTGCATCAGCACATCGGAGGCGATGACCGCGTGCGCCGGGTTCAGGGAGTGCGACAGGAACCGGTCGAAGAGGTCGAGCGCGAGTCCCAGCGTTTTCGCTGGCACGCCACGACATCGCAGGACCGACGCGAGCCACGTCACGTGATCGGTGAAAAACTCCGAGCGCCCGGTCGCGAGGGCGGTGCAGAGAACCTCGATATGGTCGTCAAGATACTGTTCAGTTTGAAGTCGCGCAATCGGACCGCCGCCCGCGTCGCGGGTGCCGGACGACCCCGGTTGACGGTTGGCGATCTCGGCGGTGACCCAATGCACGGCATCGGCTGCGAGAAGGCCTACCGCCTCGGCCGTCTTTCGCGACAGACCGTCGTCGTTTGGATCAAGGGCTGCGGCCATGAAATCGCATCAGTCACCAGCAAGCAGACATGATCACTCGCGAGGTACAAGGCAAGTCTCTGGTCAGAAGCAACCGGACAAGACGCTGGCGGCGTCGACGTAAAGGACGAGATAACCCGTATGGAAGCGGTCCGCCAATCCATTGGCGACAGCGCGCGCGCCACCAGAGGACAGAAGCGCCGCGCACGACATGACGGCCATCAGCAGGGAGATAAACACCGAGCGGCTCATCGCGCATCATAGGCCCGACGAGCCGGGCAACGCCAGCTTCCCTTCGCCCGAGAGGACGATTGAGATCAAGGCGAAAACACCCTAGACAAACGCTCGCTGTGAGAGACCAAACAGACGCCATAACCAAAGGGGCAAGCCATGAAGGTGGACGAGGTGCTGAAGACGCGGCCGTCGGATGTTTTGACGGTGGGGCCGGAGGAAGCGGTGCTCGTGGTCGCGCGGTTGTTCGAGCAGAAGCGCAAGGGGCTGATCATCGTGTGTGACGACGCGGGTCGGGTCGCCGGGGTCGTGTCGCTCGGCGACATCGTCCACGCAATCGGCCATCGCGGCGCTGAAGCGTTGGACCTGCCGGTGCGCGCCATCATGACGACGAACGCATCCGTGTGCCGTACCGGCGACAGTACGGAATCGGCGCTCGACAAGATGCGGGAGCTCGGTGTTCGCCATCTGCCGGTCGTCGACGACGACGACAGGCCTATGGGCCTGCTCGAGGAAAAGAAGGCGCTCGAAGTCATGTATGAGGACGCCGCCCTCGATTTCGCGCAACTTCGCGGCTACGTGTTCAAGGCCGGCGGGCGAAGCTGGTACTGTTTCTAAAGTGTCGACTAATATCTACGCGGGCGTCTCGCCCTCCACGGTTCAGCGGGTCTGGTCGAAGAACGCCTTGAAGCCTCACGTGACCAGGACCTTCAAGCTCTCCAACGACCCGAGCTTCGAGGAGAAGTTCTGGGACGTGATCGGGCTCTACCTCAACCCGCCGGAGAAGGCGCTCGTGCTGTGCTGCGACGAGAAGAGCCAGTGCCAAGCCCTGGAGCGCACGCAACTCGGGCTGCCGCTCGCGCCCAAGCGTCCGGCCACCATGACCCACGACTACAGGCGCCATGGCGTGATCACGCTGTTCGCCGCGCTCGACGCTCACCGCGCACCACGCGCGACACCCGGCGTCCCCCTCCCAGGTTCCTCAAGCAGATCGACCGCCCCAGCCTCGATCTCCATCTGATCGTCGACAACTACGCCACCCACAAGCACGCAAAGGTGAAGGCCTGGCTGGCCAGGCACCCGCGCTTTCACGTGCGCTTCCGCCCACGTCCTCGTCGTGGCTCAATCTGGTCGAGCGCTTCTTCGCCGACCTTACCGGAGACGTCATCCGTGCCGGGAGCTTCACCTCGGTGAAAGAGTTGGTCGCCGACATCAAGGCCTATCTCGCCCAACGCAACGCCGATCCACGCCCCTACACGTGGAAAGCCGAGGGAGCCGCCATCCTCGAAAAGATCCAGCGCGCCCGCGCCGCCTTGAACCGCGCCGAGCCTGCACTGTAGGATTATTGGTCGCCATTTCAGAGTCGGGTCACTAGAGCATCGGATGGCCGGCAGCGTTAAGCCGGGCCGCTGCCTCATCGCGCGTTCACCGAATGTCAACGCAAGTGGCGCTAATGAGCAGGCATCCACGGTCACCGTGCGGAGCGGCAACATGCGTCCCGACGAAATCCTGTTCGAGTTCCGAGCGGTCGGGCGCATATCAGGGTTTCGGCCATCGATCCTGCAACCGGCACCGAGGTCGTCGTGGTGGGTCCGGCCGGGGCTGGAGACGCCGGCCTCAAGCACGTCGCCGAGCGGAAATTGGTGTATGTTCTTGAAAACAGGTGCAGTAACGTGGCCAACTGACACACGCTCCCACCGTTTCGGCGGCGGCGGCACCGGGATTTGCGCCACCTGCGCTTCCTTGTTTTTCCTTGACAACCGCTGCACGAGCGAACACACGTAGGCGCAGATTGTGCCGGTTCGATGACGGGGCGAAACAACAGCAACAACAGCTTGCTTCGCTGCTATGAAACGAGCTGCGGGAATAAACAAAAGCGTGGAGGTCATCGTGCAGCGGCTGCCGTGCCATGCGCTGGGGAACTGCGCTCTCGACGACGGCGCTACGGCGGACTGCAGCAGGACCGGTTCGTTCGCATGAGGATCCCCATTAAGGGCCGGAGTGAACGGATCGTCGAATGTGACGGCACCGCCGCGCGAAATCTATCGGTCGGCAGGGGCCGCTTTACATGGAATATTTCGTTCAGCAGCTGATCAACGGGGTGACCCTCGGGGCCATCTACGGTCTGATAGCCATCGGCTACACGATGGTATACGGCATTATCGGCATGATCAACTTCGCCCACGGCGAGATTTTCATGATCGGCGCCTTCGTTGCCTTGATCGCATTCTTGCTGCTGGGCTTCATCGGCACATGGCTGCCTCTGGCGCTCCTGATCGTCCTGGTGCTGGCGATGATGTTCACCGCCGTCTACGGCTGGTCGCTGGAACGCATCGCCTATCGCCCGCTGCGCGGCTCACCGCGCCTGGCCGCGCTGATCTCGGCGATCGGCATGTCCATTTTCCTGCAGAATCTGGTTCAGCTTGAGCAGGGCGCCAAGGTCAAGCCCCTGCCGCCGGTCATCACCGGCGGTTTCGACCTGCTCGGCGGCGGCGGATTCGTCGTCAAGCTCAGCTTCATGCAGATTATCATCGTTGTGCTGACGACCGTGCTGCTGATCGCTTTTTCGTTTGTCATCAACCACACGACGATGGGACGCGCCCAGCGCGCCTGCCAGCAGGACAGCAAGATGGCGGCGCTGGTGGGCATCAATGTTGATCGCACCATCTCCATGACCTTCGTTTTGGGCGCGTCTCTTGCCGCCGTCGCGGGCATGATGTTCATGCTGTACTATGGCGTCATCGATTTTTTCATCGGCTTCCTGGCTGGCATCAAGGCGTTCACCGCCGCTGTGTTGGGCGGCATCGGCTCGCTGCCTGGCGCGGTGCTGGGTGGCTTGCTGATCGGCCTGATCGAGGTGTTCTGGTCCGCTTATTTCTCGATCGAGTACAAGGACGTCGCAGCGTTCTCGATCCTGGTGATGGTGCTGATCTTTCGACCGTCCGGTCTTCTCGGCAAGCCCGAGATCGAAAAGGTCTGACGGATGCCCGTCGCCGCGCCTGACGCTAGAGCGCCGGAGGGCGGGGGACTCGATATGGTCGAGATCCTCAAGGAGGCGGCGCTCACCGCCGCGATCGTGTTCATGCTGGCGCTGCCGATCTCCGGCTTGCGCACCACCGCCGACTTCGGCGGGCTCGGCGTCGAGTTCCGATGGGAGAAAGTGGCCGTCTATGTTGCGATGGCCTTCGTCGGGCGCATCCTGTGGTGCCTGTGGCAGGCGGCGCGTCGTCGGCGCAGGGGCGGAGAAAAGACCAAGGAGCGGCCGATCGCCCGCTGGGTGCAGCAGCGCTCCCACTTCGCCGGGCCGCTGATGATCGCCTTCGCCGTCGCCTTGCCGTTCCTGCCGTTCACCGACCGCTACATCCTCGACGTGTCGATCATGGTGCTCACCTATGTGATGCTGGGCTGGGGCCTCAACATCGTTGTCGGGCTGGCGGGACTGTTGGACCTGGGCTACGTGGCGTTCTATGCGGTGGGCGCTTACAGCTATGCTCTGTTGGCAACGAACTTCGACCTTAGCTTCTGGGTGTGCCTGCCGCTGGCCGGGCTGTTCGCCGCCTCGTTTGGGATCGTCCTCGGCTTTCCGGTGCTGCGCCTCAGGGGCGACTATCTCGCCATCGTCACCCTCGGCTTCGGCGAGATGATCCGCATCATCCTGATCAACTGGTACAGCCTGACCAACGGTCCCGACGGCATCTCGGGCATTCCGCGCCCCAGTTTTTTCGGCCTGCCGTTCGATCGGACGCCGGAGGAAGGTGTTGAAAGTTTCAGCCAGTTTTTCGGGCTCGACTACTCGTCGCTCCATCGCATTATTTTCCTCTATTACCTCATCCTCACCCTGGCACTGATCACCAACGCATTCACCATGCGCATCCGCAAGCTGCCGGTCGGCCGCGCCTGGGAGGCGCTCAGGGAGGACGAGACCGCCTGCCTGTCGCTCGGCATCAATCCCCGCAATACCAAGCTAACGGCATTTTCCCTCGGTGCCATGTTCGGTGGGTTCGCCGGCTCGTTCTTCGCGACGCGGCAAGGGTTCATCAGTCCGGAAAGCTTCACCTTCATCGAATCAGCCATCATCCTGATGGTCGTGGTGCTTGGCGGGCAGGGCAGCCAGATCGGCGTGGTGCTGGCGGCGGTGGTAATCATTGGGGTTCCGGAACTGTTCCGGGAATTGCAGGAGTACCGGATGCTGGTGTTCGGTGCGGCCATGGTGTTGATCATGATCTGGCGACCGAAGGGGCTGCTGGCCTTCCGTGAGCCGACCCTGCGCCTGTTCGAGAGCGACAAGCGAAAGCTGTTCGAGCGCACGGTTTCGGCCGACCGCAAGCTCCCGGGGGCCGCGGACTGATGGCGACGGCCGCATCCTCCTCCGACCCGGCGCCGCCGCTTCTGGATGTCGAGCACCTGACCATGCGTTTCGGTGGCCTCGTCGCCATTGATGACGTTTCGTTCAGGGCCGCCGACCGGCAGATAACCGCCATCATCGGCCCCAACGGCGCCGGCAAGACCACCGTGTTCAACTGCCTGACCGGGTTCTACAAGCCATCGGTCGGGCGGCTTACACTGAATCACCCGGTCAAGGGTCCGTTTCTGCTCGAACGGATGGAAGGCTTCACCATCCCGCAAAAGGCCGACGTCGCCCGCACCTTCCAGAACGTCCGCCTGTTCTCGGCGATGTCGGTGCTCGAAAACCTGGTCATCGCCCAGCACAACCGACTGATGCGAGCGTCCGGGTTCACGGTGAAGGGGCTCCTCGGCTTCAAGTCGTACCGGCGGGCGGAGAACGAGGCTGTCGACCTTGCCCGCTATTGGCTCGACCGCATGGGTCTGGTTGAGCGTGCCGACACCGAAGCCGGCAGCCTGCCATACGGGGACCAGCGCAAGCTGGAGATCGCGCGCTCCATGTGCATGAAGCCGGTGCTGTTGTGCCTCGACGAGCCGGCGGCGGGGCTCAATCCGCGCGAATCGGCGGAACTCAACCGCATCCTTCTTTACATCCGCGACGAGCACAAAATCGGTATCCTGCTGATCGAGCACGACATGAGCGTGGTCATGGGCATCTCCGACCACATAGTCGTCCTCGATTACGGGCGCCTGATCGCGGACGGAACGCCGGAGGAGATTCGCAACGACGAGACCGTCATACGGGCCTATCTGGGCGAGGCGGAGGACGACGAACTACCGCCTGAGGTGGCCCAGGACCTGAGGCTGGACGCCGCCAGCGATACCGGCACGAGGGCCGACTGATGCTTTCGATCTCGGGCGTCCACACGTTCTACGGCAATATCGAAGCGCTGCGCGGCGTCGACGTCGAGGTCGGGCTCGGGCAGATCGTCACCCTGATCGGCGCCAACGGCGCCGGTAAGTCGACCTTGTTGATGACCATCTGCGGCAACCCGCGGGCGTCGGCAGGCCGTATCGTCTTCGACGGAGAGGACATCACCACCAAGCCGACCCACGAGATCATCGCGTCCGGCATCGGCCAATCGCCCGAAGGGCGGCGGATCTTCCCGCGCATGTCGGTTCTCGAAAACCTGCAGATGGGAGCCACTACCTCGGCGGCGGAACACCTGGAGGAAGATCTGGGGGTCGCCTTCGAGCTGTTCCCGATCCTCAAAGAGCGGCAGGAGCAGCGGGGCGGGACGCTGTCGGGCGGCGAGCAGCAGATGCTGGCGATCGCCCGTGCCCTGATGGGCCGCCCGCGACTCCTGCTCTTGGACGAACCGTCGCTGGGGCTGGCGCCGAAGGTAGTTCAACAGATCTTCCGCGTCATCAAGGAGATCAACGAGCGCAAGCAGATGACGGTGTTCCTCGTCGAACAGAACGCCTTCCACGCGCTTCGCCTCGCCCATCACGCCTACGTCATGGTCAACGGCCGGGTGAGCATGAGCGGCAGCGGCGCCGAGCTGCTCGCCAATCCCGAGGTGCGCGCCGCCTACCTCGAAGGCGGACACTGAGAGGAAGTCCGGCACATGCAGGATCTGCTTGGCACTTCGATCGGCGTCTACATCGGCGTCGTCATCATCATCATGGGCTTCGTCGCGTTCATGTCAGGGCAGGCGCTGGCCGGCGGCTGGCGACCGACGCGCCGGCTCATCATTTCTACGTTGCTGTTGGGCTTCGCGTCGCGGTTTCTGGTGTTCGCGCTCTATGACGGAGACCTGTTTTCCGTCAGCGGCTATGTCATTGACGTCATCGTGTTGCTGGCGATCTCGGGGTTCGCCTATTTCTACACGCGGGCGCGGCGCATGGTCTCGCAATACCCGTGGCTATATGAGCGGACCGGCTTATTCGGTTGGCGCGAGCGGGGCTCGACATAGTCGCGAAACCAAGGCTAAATACTCGCATCTTCGGCTCGAACTCGGTTTGCCCGTGTTCACGATCGGCTGTAATGGGGCTTGAGCCGAAAAAAACCGGGCATCCCGCCCGTGGCGGAGCATCGTGCCCTCGTACAGACTGAAGTGGGAGAATGGAATGAGAATGCTGACATCGGTTGTCGCGGCGGCGGCTCTCGCCATTGCGGGCACCGGTATGGCCAAGGCCGATATTACGATTGCCGTCGCCGGTCCGATGACCGGGCCGTACGCGGTGTTTGGCGAACAGATGAAGGCGGGCGCCGAGCAGGCGGTAGAGGACATCAACGAGGAGGGCGGCGTCAACGGTGAAAAGCTGCGGCTGGAGATCGGCGACGACGCCTGCGATCCGAAGCAGGCGGTGGCGGTTGCCAACCAGTTCGCCGGCAAGGGCGTTGTGTTCGTCGCCGGGCATTTCTGCTCCGGCTCGTCCATACCGGCCTCCGACGTCTATGAAGAAGAGGATATCCTGCAGATCTCACCGGCGTCGACCAATCCGCAGCTGACGGAAGCCGGCAAGGACAACGTTTTCCGGACCTGCGGCCGTGACGATCAGCAGGGCATCGTTGCCGGCAACTACATGGCGGACAATTTTTCGGGTAAGCAGATCGCTATCGTTCACGACAAGCAAGCGTACTCCAAGGGCCTCGCCGACGAGACCAAGAAGCAGCTCAACGCCCGCGGCATCGAGGAAGTGATGTACGAAACCATCACACCGGGTGAAAAGGATTATTCGGCGCTGGTCAGCAAGCTCAAGTCGGCCGGGGTCGAGATCCTGTACTATGGCGGCTACCACACCGAGGCCGGCCTCATCGTGCGGCAGATGCACGAGCAGGGCATGGATACGACCCTCATTTCGGGCGACGCGCTCGTGACCGATGAATACTGGAGCATCACGGGGGATCTCGGCGAAGGCACGTTGATGACCTTCAGCCCGGATCCGCGCAAGAATCCGAACGCGCAGCCGATCGTCAAGAAGTTCCGCGACAAGGGCATCGAGCCGGAGGGCTACACCCTCTACACCTACGGCGCCATCCAGGCATGGAAACAGGCGGTGGAAGCTGCGGGCGACACCGATACGCAGGACGTCGCCAAGGAGCTCAAGTCCGGTGAATTCGATACCGTCCTCGGGACGATCGGCTTCGATGAAAAGGGCGATGTGACCGCGCCCGGATACGTCTTCTACG
Organism: Rhodospirillales bacterium; assembly: GCA_016710335.1. Taxonomy (NCBI): domain Bacteria; kingdom Pseudomonadati; phylum Pseudomonadota; class Alphaproteobacteria; order Rhodospirillales; species Rhodospirillales bacterium. The sequence goes on along the minus strand of JADJXQ010000010.1, from coordinate 63,652 downwards.
TCTGGAAAGACGGCACCTACGATTACGTCGAGTAGCGTTCCCGAAGGTTGGACAATCGTGTACGGCCCGGAGCAGGTTTCCGGGCCGTACTGCGTCAACCTTAGGGTGCTGCGACGCGCGCTACGCTCGCCGTCAAATCGGCCGCAAAGCGGTCCACTGTCTTCGGCGTAGTGTCCCACGAGCACATCAGGCGGCAGCCGCCGGCGCCAATGAACGTATAGAAGCGCCACCCTTTGGCCGCCAGATCCGCCCGCACCGGATCCGGCAGCGCGACGAACACGGCATTGGCCTCGGGCGTGAACAGCACCCGGACATGGGGCAGGTGGGCGATGGCGTTGTGAAGGCGAAGCGCCATGGCGTTGGCGTGAGCGGCGTTGCGGACCCACACGTCGTTGTCGAGCAGGCCGAGCCACGGCGCGGAGATGAACCGCATCTTGGACGCCAGTTGCCCGGCCTGCTTGACCCGGTAGGCGAAATCCTCGGCGAGGTGATGGTCGAAGAACACCACTGCGTCGCCGACCGGTAGACCATTCTTGGTGCCGCCGAAGCACAGCACGTCGACGCCGGCGCGCCAGGTAATCTCCGCCGGGTGAACCCCGAGGGTCGCTACCGCGTTGGCGAAACGAGCGCCGTCCATGTGGATTTTCAGATTGTGGGTCGCCGCGGTTGCCTGGATGGCCTTCAACTCGGCGACGGAATAGACGGTGCCTACTTCGGTCGACTGGGTCAGGGAAACGACCTTGGGCTTGGGGAAGTGGATATCGGAGCGCTTGGTGACCAGCGCCGTGATGCCGTCGGGCGTCAGCTTGCCGTTCGCGCCTTCGGCCAGAAGAATCTTGGAGCCGTTGGAGAAGAACTCGGGCCCGCCGCATTCATCGGTCTCGATATGAGCCACCGGGTGGCAGATGACCGAGTGGTACGACCGGCACAGGCTCGCCAGCGCCAATGAGTTGGCGGCGGTGCCGTTGAACACGAAGAACACCTGGCAGTCGGTGTTGAACATCTCGCGAATCCGGTCGCAGACGCGCTGAGTCCACACGTCGTCGCCGTAGGCCGTCTGATGGCCGGCCCCGTTGGCGAGGAGGAACGCGTCCAGCGCTTCCGGGCAGATGCCGGCCCAGTTGTCGGAGGCGAGTTGCTGCCGAGTCGACTCCGCGGCGTCGGCGCGCCCGCCGAGTCGTACGTCGGTCGCAGGGGCGCACGGCAAAGCTTCGCCTCCGCCCACTGGGCGGTCATCGATGAGTTCGCCCTTGGACACCACGGGATGGTCAAGCCTCGTCGTGCTCAGCCTCTGGCGCGGCGGCCTGTGGTTGCTTCACCCGGTTTGCGGCCGAGGCCGATGCGCTTGGCAAATTCGGATCGCTGTTTCGCGTAGTTCGGCGCAACCATCGGGTACTCCGACGGCAGGCCCCACTTCGCCCGATACTCTTCGGGGCTCATGCTGTACGTCGTTTGCAGATGCCGCTTCAGCATTTTCAGTTTCTTGCCATCTTCCAAGCAAACGATATAGTCCGGCATCACCGACTTGCGAATCGGGACTGCCGGCCTTTGCACCTCCGCCTTGACTTCAGCCGGCATCTCATCGAGATCCATCAACGTACCAAACACGCTGTGGATAACGTCCGGAATTTGCGAGGTCGCGACTTGGTTGTTACTGAGATATGCGGCAACGATATCGACCGCCATCCGAAGCATATCTTCCCTTGCGATTTTGTCGGCCAATTCTTCGTTCATCGCTATTCAGCCTGCTTTCGATTTTTAATGGTGCTGCCGCAATACGACACATCGATCAATGTCTGTCAACTACAAAACAGGAGTCGCAGAATAACGTTCAGTTTAACCTGATCGGCCTTGAATAACCGGCTCTTCGTTGTTCGAAGGGGGCGTCTCTATCCTCGCACGCTGGTACCTTCGCAAGATTGCGGAGAAGCGTGCGCTGTCCCGCGGCGCGATTCACTTGGGAACTTCACCGTCCCGTAACCGGTGCTTTGCACCGAGTCCACGCGTGCACCTGCCGGCATCATTTGCCGGGGGTTGATCCACGGGCAGTCGGCCGAGACATTGTGGCCCTCTGGCGTCATCATTCGACATATGGTATTCATGGCGTGTGGGCGGCTGGAGGACTGGAGCAGAGCGGGTGTCGGAAGCACATGACGAAGACGTGGTCGCCGTCGCTTGTGACCATGCCGGATTGTCGTTGAAACGTGTGCTTTGCGAAGCTCTGCGGGCCCGGGGCTGTGCCGTGTTGGATCTTGGTACCGACGACGAGGGTTCCGTAGACTACCCGGACTTCGGGTATGCGCTGGCGGAGGCGTTGCGGAAGGGACGGGCGCGCCGCGGGGTGCTGATCTGTGGCAGCGGCATCGGCATCAGCATCGCCGCCAATCGCTTTCCCGAGGTGCGGGCGGCGCTGGTTCATGATGCCCTTGGCGCCCGCTTGGCCCGGCAGCACAACGACGCCAACGTAATCTGTTTCGGGGAGCGGCTTATCGGGGTCGATGTCGCTCAGGACTGTCTGCAGGTATTCCTGGAGACCGGGTTCGAGGGCGGCCGTCACCTTCGGCGCGTCGAAAAATTGTCGCGGCCGGGCTGAGGACATACGAGAATCAAGAGGTTCCGTGCAGCCGGCGTTGCGAAGGTCCGCGCATCGAGAGCCAGAACAGAGAACAGCGCAAATATTTCGCAGAGAGATATGGAGGACGACGGTTCATGTCAGTGAGCAAGGTTTCAATCTCGCCGGGCGCCTTCGATGAAGGGTTCTTCGGATCAAGCCTCGCCGATCGCGACCCGGAGGTGCACGCGGCCATCGCAGACGAGTTGCGACGGCTGCAGGACCACGTGGAGCTGATCGCTTCGGAGAATGTGGTGTCTCGCGCGGTCCTGGAGGCCCAGGGCTCGGTGATGACCAACAAGTATGCCGAAGGCTATCCGGGGCGCCGCTACTACGGTGGATGCGAGTATGTCGATGTCGCGGAGCAGGTGGCGATCGATCGCGCCTGCAAGCTGTTCGACTGCGACTTCGCGAACGTGCAACCGCATTCGGGAGCGCAGGCCAACGGCGCGGTCTATCTCTCCCTGATGCAGCCGGGGGACGTGCTGCTCGGCATGTCGCTCGCGGCCGGCGGCCACCTGACCCACGGCGCGCCGCCGTCCATCTCCGGCAGGTGGTTGACGGCAGTCCAGTACGGCGTGCGCCGCGACGACGCGTTGATCGACTTCGACGAGGTCGAGCAGCTGGCCGGGAAGCATCGCCCGAAGATCATCGTCGCCGGCGGCTCGGCCTACCCGCGCATCATCGATTTCGCGCGGTTTCGGGAGATCGCCGACCGTGTGGGGGCCTATCTGGTCGTCGACATGGCCCACTTTGCCGGCTTGGTTGCCGCCGGGGTCCATCCGAGCCCCTTTCCGCACGCCCACGTCGTGACCACCACCACCCACAAGACGCTGCGCGGGCCCAGAGGCGGCATGATCCTCTGCCAGGATGCGGACCTCGGTAAACGGATGAATTCCGCGGTGTTTCCCGGCCTGCAGGGCGGACCGCTGATGCACGTGATCGCCGCCAAGGCTGTAGCGTTCGGCGAGGCGCTGCGGCCGGAGTTCCGCACTTACGCCCAGAACGTCATCGAGAACGCCAAGGTGCTGGCATCGTCGCTGGCGGAGCGGGGCCTGGACCTGGTATCCGGCGGCACCGATACCCACCTGGCGCTGGTCGATCTACGGCCGAAGCGGGTGACCGGCAAGGCGGCGGAATCAAGCCTGGGACGCGCCAACATCACCTGCAACAAGAACGGCATTCCGTTCGACCCGGAAAAGCCGGCAGTCACCTCGGGCATCCGGGTCGGCAGTCCGGCCGGCACCACCCGCGGCTTCGGTCCGAGCGAGTTTCGTCGGGTCGGCGAGCTGATGGCGGACGTGCTCGACGGGCTGTCCGCCCGTCCGGATGACAACGGTACAGCGGAGGCCGCGGCCCGGGAGCAGATCGTCGCTCTGTGCCGCCGGTTCCCGGTGTACCCGGACCTGTAGGACGGGCCTGTAGGACGGGCCTGTAGGACGGGCCCGACGATCAGACGGCCCGGCGATCAGAAGGAGAGAGGCTCCGAGGCCATGCGCTGTCCATTCTGCGGACACGACGACACCCAGGTGAAGGATTCGCGGCCCACCGAGGATCACGCCGCCATTCGTCGGCGCCGCTATTGCCCGACGTGCGGCGCCCGGTGGACGACGTTCGAGCGCGTTCACCTGCGCGAGTTGACGGTGGTCAAGAAGACCGGCGAGAAGGTGCCGTTCGATCGCGACAAGCTGCAGCGCTCGCTGGCGATCGCGCTCCGCAAACGCCCCGTCGATGCCGACCGTATCGAGCGCATCGTCAACAGCATCCAGCGCCGCCTGGAGACGCTGGGCGAGCCGGAGATCCCCTCCAAGGTGATCGGCGAAATGGCGATGGAGCAACTCGCCCAACTCGACCAGGTCGGCTACGTGCGGTTCGCCTCCGTTTACAGGAACTTTCGAGAGGCCAAGGACTTCGAGCAGTTCGTAGAGCTTCTGGGCGAACGCTGATCCCCTGCGACGACTCTCGTCACCGCGCGTGGAGCGGCGATCTGACCATGCCATCGGCATCCCACGACCAGCGGTGGATGCGGGCGGCGCTCGGCTTGGCGCGGCGCAATCTTGGTTGTGTGTGGCCGAACCCTGCCGTCGGCTGCGTGCTGGTGCGAGACGGGGCGGTGGTCGGCCGCGGGTGGACCGGCCGCGGCGGTCGGCCGCACGCCGAGACCGAGGCGCTCGCACGGGCGGGCTGCGGCGCGCGCGGGGCCACCGCGCATGTCTCACTTGAACCTTGCGACCACCACGGAGAGACGCCTCCCTGCTCGGAGGCGCTGATTGCGGCCGGGGTGGCGCGGGTCGTGGTCGCGGTCGAGGATCCCGACCCGCGCGTTTCGGGCCGTGGGATTCAGCGGCTGCGGGCCGCGGGGATCGACGTCCAGCCCGTCGGCGGCGCGTTGGCGGAGGAGGCCAGGAACCTCAACGCCGGGTTCTTCCTTCGCGTGCGGGAAGGGCGGCCGCTGTTCACGTTGAAGACGGCGACGACGCTCGACGGGAAGATCGCCACCCGAAGCGGCGACAGCCGCTGGATCACCGGCGCGGGCGCACGGGCGCTTACGCACGGCATGCGCGCCGAGCATGACGCCGTGTTGGTCGGCTCGAACACTGCACTCCTCGACGACCCGGAACTGACCTGCCGCACCGCGGGCATGGAGCATCGGTCGCCTGTTCGAATCGTCGTTGACGGTCGTCTGCGCCTGCCGCCGGAAGCGAGACTGGCCGCGACGGCGCGGGAAGTTTCCACGTGGGTGCTGACGCGCGCCGATGCACCGGTGGAGCGGCGCGAACAGCTAGCCGCGGCCGGAGCCGTCGTCATCGACGTCGCCGCCGACGCGGCCGGTCGCCTCGACCCTGTTTCCATCGCCCAAGTTCTGGCACGGCGAGGACTCACGCGGGTGCTGATCGAGGGAGGTGGCACCGTAGCGGCGTCTTTCCTGGCGGCGGGCCTGATCGATCGCGTCGCATGGTTCCGGGCGCCGCTTCTGTTCGGCGAGGACGCGCAGCCGGCGGTCGCGGCGCTCGCGGTCGAGCGGCTGGCCGACGCGCTCCGCTTCGTCCGCGAAGATGTTCGGACCGTCGGTAGCGACGTGCTTGAAACCTACCGCCGAAGCGTTTAGGGCACCAATCATGTTCACCGGCATCATCACCGACATCGGAGCAGTGCGCAGGATCCGCCGCAACGGCGACACCCGCGTCGAAATATCCACGCGCTACGACACCGCCAGCCTCAGCCTCGGTGCGTCCATCGCGTGTTCGGGCATCTGTCTGACGGTGACAGGCGCCGCGCCGGGAAGGTTCGCGGTGTCCGCTTCGGAGGAGACCTGCGCGCGCACCACCATCGGTTACTGGCACGAGGGAACGGCGGTCAATCTCGAACGCTCGCTCCGGATGGGCGACGAACTGGGCGGCCATCTGGTATTCGGACACGTGGACGGCGTCGGCATCGTGCTTGCGACGGCGGCGGTCGGCGAGTCTCGAAAGATCGTGATCGATGCGCCGGCCGATATCGCGCGCTTCGTCGCCGTCAAGGGATCGGTGGCCGTCGACGGCGTATCGCTGACCGTCAACGAGATCGCCGGTCGGAGCTTCGCGGTCAACCTTATCCCGCACACCCTGTCCGCGACCACCTTCGGCGGGCTCCGGGCCGGCGATCGGGTCAATCTGGAAATCGACATGATCGCGCGCTATGTTGCGCGCCTGCTCGACAAGGAATAAGCCGCTGTCCCCACAGTCCGACTTGGTTTTGCGGCCTCCGCAACTGGCTTCCATCGACAACATCATCGAGGACGCACGGAACGGCCGCATGTTCGTGCTGGTCGATGACGAGAACCGGGAGAACGAAGGGGATCTGGTAATTCCCGCACAGATGGCGACGCCGGACGCCATCAACTTCATGGCCAAGCACGGCCGCGGCCTGATCTGCCTGGCGCTGACCCGCCAACGGGTCAAGGAACTGAATCTGCCGCTGATGGCGCAGCACAACGTCTCGCGCCATCAGACGGCGTTCACCGTCTCCATTGAAGCTCGCGAGGGCGTGACCACCGGGATATCCGCCTCCGATCGCGCCCGCACCATCGCCGTCGCCATCGACCGCGGCAAGGGTCCGGACGACCTGGTGTCGCCGGGGCATGTCTTTCCGCTCGAGGCCCGTGACGGCGGAACGCTGGTGCGCGCCGGCCATACCGAGGCAGCCGTCGACATCGCGCGCCTCGCCGGCCTCAATCCCTCCGGCGTGGTCTGCGAAATCATGAACGACGACGGCACCATGTCGCGGATGCCGGACCTGCTCGCCTTCGCCCAGGATCACGAGCTCAAGATCGGGACCATCGCCGACCTCATCGCGTTCCGTCTGCGCCACGACCGCATTATCGAACGTCTCGCAGAAACGCGCATCGAAAGCGTGTTCGGCGGCACGTTCCAGGCCTATGTCTATGTCAACCGGGTCGCCTATGCCGAGCACATCGCGTTGGTCAAGGGCGACATTGCCGCCGACGGTCCGGTGCCGGTGCGCATGCACGCCCTCAACGTGCTTGAGGACGTGCTGGGCGACAACGGCAGCGGCAACGCCCAACAATTGCACCAGGCGATGCGGATGATCGGCGACGCCGGGCGCGGCGTTGTCGTCTTGATCCGCGAGCCGCACAAGTCGCTGCTGTCGGAGCGGGTGCTCGCGCGGGCATCCGGTGACGACAGCAAGGCGCCGCAGTTGCGCGACTACGGCGTCGGTGCGCAGATCCTGCTCGACCTCGGCGTGAAGGACATGATCCTGTTGTCCAACACGGAGCGCACCATCATCGGCCTGCAGGGCTATGGACTGGCGATCTCGGAGCGGCGCCCGATCCCGACACGCTCAGCAGGGACAACAAAATGACCAGCGGGCGCGCCCACCTGCTCATCGTCGAAGCGCGGTTCTACGACAATATCGCCGACGACTTGGTGCGGGGCGCGGTGGCGGTCCTGGAGCGGGCCGACATGACCATTGACCGCTGCGCGGTACCGGGCGTTTTCGAAGTGCCGGCGGCGGTGCGGTTCGCACACAGGGCGATGGAAACCGGCAACGCTCCGCGGTTCGCCGGCATCGTCGCCCTTGGCTGCGTCATCCGCGGCGAGACCGATCACTACGATCACATTTGCCGGGAGACGAGCCGCGCGCTCATGGATCTTGCGGTCGCTCACGAGATGCCGTTCGGGTTCGGCATCCTCACCTGCGAAACGATGGAGCAGGCGCGGGTGCGCGCCGACCCGGGCCGCAAGAACAAGGGAGCCGACGCGGCGCTCGCCTGCCTGCGGATGATCGAACTGAAGCGCACCTTCGGTCTGGCGACGTGATGGCCGGTAGTCGCAGAACCGGGGCGGGGCAGGGGGCGGACAAGCGCCGGCGGAGCGCCGCCCGTCTCGCCTGCGTCCAGGCGCTCTACGAGATGGAGGTGTCGGGAGCGGCGACCGATCCGGTTCTCGAGGCCTTCATGTCGGAACGCTGGTCGGCGCCGGAAGCCGGCTTCGTGAACCAGGCGCCGGACCCGGCCTTTCTGTCGGTGCTGGTGCGGGGCGTCAGCGCCGGGCGAGAGGATCTTGACGCCCTTATATCTCCCCTGCTTCCCGAAAATCGGGATCTGGCTCGGATGGAAATCCTACTGCGCGTCGTGCTGCGCGCCGGCGCCTATGAACTGGCCTTTCGTCCCGATATCCCTGCAAAAGTCGCCATCAACGAATATGTCGACGTCGCCCACGCGTTTTATGCCGGCAAGGAACCGGGGTTGGTGAACGCGGTGCTCGACCGCCTGGCGCGTCAGGTGCGCGGCGAGGACGCCGGCAGCGGTGAGCTCTAGCAGCACCTTCGCCACGTCCGGCGAATTCGATTTGATCGCCCGCCATTTCGCGCCGCTGGCGGCGTCCGAGCCCGGAGCGCTGGGACTCCTCGACGACGCCGCGGTGATCGAGGTCGGCGCCGGGCGGCGGTTGGTGGTAAGCACCGACGCCCTTGTCGCCGGCGTGCATTTCCCGGATGACGAGGACGCGGAGACAGCGGCGTGCCGGGGCCTTGGCGCCGCGCTTTCCGACCTTGCCGCGATGGGGGCCCGGCCGGCGGGCTATACGATGGCTCTGGCGCTGCCTCAGGGCTGGAACGAGGACCGGCGCGAGCAATGGCTCGGCGCCTTTGCAGCCGCTTTGCACCGGCGCCAGGCGGAGCTTGCGGTGGCGCTGGTCGGCGGCGACACGGTGGCGACAACGGGGCCGTTGTGGATCTCGTTGACCGTTCTCGGCACCGTCGCGACGGGCCAGGAGCTGCGCAGATCCGCCGCCGAGCCCGGCGACGTGGTCTGGGTGTCGGGCTCCATCGGCGATGCGGCGCTCGGCTTGAAGGTCATTGCCGGCGAGCTGCCGGCGATCCCCGAGAACCTGCAGGCGGTGCTGGTGGAGCGGTTTCGCCGGCCGCAGCCGCGTCTCGCTCTCGGCATGCACCTCGCTGGGCTGGCTCACGGTGTCGCGGACGTCTCTGACGGACTGATTGCCGACTTAGGCCACATCTGCATTGCGTCCCGGGTCACAGCCACGATCGATGCCGAGCGCGTTCCGGTGTCGGCGGCGGCGCAGGCAGTCCTTGCAAGCTATCCGCAGCACTGGATGACGGTCGTTAGCGGCGGCGATGACTATGAACTCGTTATCACCGCGTCGCCGGATTCAGAATCGGCGCTGCTAGCGGTGGCTGCGGCCGCCGGCACGCCACTGTCACCCATCGGTCGCGTCGCGGCGGCGACATCGGAACAACCAGTGGGCGTTCGGATTGTCGGTGCTGACGGGCGGGACATGGCCGTGTCTTCAACTGGGTATCGTCATTTTTGAGCGCGCTTCGTCCTGACCGCGGCTGCCTCCGCGTCGGAGTTGCGACGCAGGGCCTGCGGATTTTGCATTGCAGCAAACGCCGGTTGCGCGAACGAATTCTATCTGTCATTTATCAGGACGTTAGATCAATTTCGATGCAATAGCGCGTGCTGCGGAAGGAAGCGTACTCCGCCGGTGCAAGGGGCGCTGCTACAAATAAGGGGAGAAAATCCATGTATGTCGTTGTGATCCTTTGCGGCCTTCTGGCCCTGGGGTACGGCGTGTGGGCGAGCCGTAGTGTGCTCGGCGCCAGCGCCGGCACCGCTCGGATGCAGGAGATCTCAGGTGCTGTTCAGGAAGGGGCGGCTGCCTACCTCAATCGCCAGTACCTGACGATCGGCGTCGTCGGCATCGTTGTCACGATCATTCTGTGGATCGTTCTCGGGCTGATGGTGGCGCTCGGGTTCGTGATCGGCGCGACCCTCTCGGGCGCCGCCGGCTACATCGGCATGAACATTTCCGTGCGCGCCAACGTGCGCGTCGCCGACGCGGCACGGAAAGGGCTCGCCGAAGGATTGGGCGTCGCCTTCAAGGCGGGCGCGGTCACCGGCATGCTGGTGGCCGGCCTGGCGCTGCTGGCGATCGCCATCTATTACGGAATTCTGTTGTGGACCGGTGCCAGCGGTCGGGCGCTGATCGATCCGCTGGTCGGTCTCGGTTTCGGGGCCTCGCTGATCTCCATTTTCGCCCGGCTCGGCGGCGGCATCTTTACGAAAGGCGCCGACGTCGGCGCCGATCTGGTCGGCAAGGTCGAAGCCGGCATCCCGGAAGACGACCCACGCAACCCGGCGGTGATCGCAGACAACGTGGGCGACAACGTCGGCGACTGTGCCGGCATGGCCGCCGACCTGTTCGAGACCTACTGCGTGACCGTGGTCGCAACCATGGTGCTGGGCTCGATCTTCTTTGCCGGCACGGAAACGATGCGCGACTTCATGCTGTATCCGTTGGCGATCGGCGGGGTCTGCATCATCGCCTCGGTGATTGGCACCTTCTTCGTCCGCCTCGGCCCCAGCAACAACATAATGGGCGCCCTTTACAAGGGCTTCGTCGTCACGGCCCTGATTTCAGCGGCGCTGCTGCTGCCGACGACGGCGATCGTGATCGGGCTCAACACCGAGTACACCGCGGCCGGGGTCACCTTCAACGGATGGGGCCTGTTCTTCTGCGGCATCGTCGGTTTGGTGCTCACGGGCCTGCTCATCTGGGTGACCGAGTACTACACCGGCTCCCAGTACCGCCCGGTGAGGGTCATCGCGGAAGCCTCTAAGACCGGCCACGCCACCAACATCATCCAGGGTCTGGCCGTCTCGATGGAGGCGACGGCGATTCCGGCGCTGTTGATCTGTGCGGCCATCATCGTCACCAACCTGATCGCCGGGCTGCTTGGCATCGCGTTTGCGGTCACCGCAATGCTGGCGCTTGCCGGCATGGTCGTCGCGCTCGACGCCTATGGGCCGGTCACCGACAACGCCGGCGGCATCGCCGAGATGGCGGACCTGGAACAAGACGTGCGCAAGACCACCGATGCCCTCGACGCCGTCGGCAACACCACCAAGGCGGTGACCAAGGGTTACGCCATCGGCTCTGCCGGTCTCGGCGCCCTGGTCCTTTTCGCCGCCTATACCCAGGATCTCAGGTACTTCAGCGAAAATGTCGACCAGTTCACCTACTTCGAAGGCGTCGCCGTCGACTTCTCTCTATCTAACCCGTACGTGGTGGTCGGGCTCCTCGTCGGCGGCCTGCTGCCGTATCTCTTCGGCGCCCTCGGCATGATGGCGGTCGGTCGCGCGGCCGGTGCGGTAGTCGTCGAAGTCCGCCGGCAGTTCAGGGAAATTGCCGGCATCATGGAAGGCACCGGTAAGCCCGATTACGGCCGCTGCGTTGACATGCTGACCAAGGCCGCGATCAAGGAGATGGTCATCCCGTCGTTGTTGCCGGTGCTGTCGCCGATCGTCCTCTTCGTCGTCATCGCCCTCATCGCCGGCAAGTCGGCGGCGTTCGCGGCGCTGGGTGCGATGTTGTTGGGCGTCATCGTCACCGGTCTGTTCGTCGCCATCTCGATGACGGCCGGCGGCGGTGCCTGGGACAACGCCAAGAAGTACATCGAAGACGGCAATCTCGGCGGCAAGGGATCCGACGCGCACAAGGCCGCGGTGACCGGCGATACGGTCGGCGATCCCTACAAGGACACCGCCGGCCCGGCCGTCAACCCGATGATCAAGATCACCAACATCGTCGCGCTGTTGATCCTGGCGGTGCTGGCACACTAGTAGCGGCAACGAACGATCCACCGGCCTGCGGATGGATCTGCCCGCAGGCCGGCGAGATCGGTCGGAAAACTTCGATCGTCTCTATCTTCATGGGTGCGTGAATGAGCCCCGGAAGCGCCGTTTCCGGGGCTTGTCAGCAGTCTGTGCTACTTGCAGTCTATGCTAGTTGGCGCCTTCGAAGCGGCCAACGTTGCCGACGATCTGTTGGATGAAGGTTAGCTCGTTGCCGGACGTTGGCGTCTCGCGCTCCACCAGATTGACCTCCTGGCCCTGCTCCAGGCCCAGGGATTGAATGGAATCGACGACGCCTGCGCGGTTGAAGTGGACGGCCAGAACCTGACGTTCGATCACATCCGGCGCGAAGAACGCTGTCGTTTCGGTCCGGTTGCCGATGTAGTACCAAGTCTCGCCATCGAACAGCGCGACGCTGGACGGGGATCCCAGAACCTGTTGCACGTCGCCACGGGTATGAACGCCCGGCGTGACTGCCGCCAGGCGCTCGGGGTCAGGAGTGTTGCCATGGGTGTCGACGCGCGGCGCACAGGCGCCTACCGACCCCAGCAGCAGCGCCCCTGCCGCCAACCTGATGACGCCGAGGCGAACGGGCATCCACCTGCGGCATTGACGCCCGGGCGCTTCAGCGCCCATATCATCACCAAGCGCTTCAGCGCCCATATCATCACCAAGCGCTTCAGCGCGCATATCATCACCAAGCGCTTCAGCGCGCATATCCAATGTTGACGTACATCCAGACATCGTCATCCTTCTTGAACCAGCGGGCTATGAACCTGCATATGTTGTGTCCCAACGCGTATGTCATTGCGAGCAAGCGCCTGAATTGGTGACATCGGCGGCGCGCTTTGTCAATCGCGGGACAGGCCCGGTTGTTGCGACGCGAAGATGGCTCCGTGAAACTGACACACTTTTTCAAGACGGCGGAAACGCCCACAGACGTTAATGCCGGTCGCCTCTACCGACACGCGGTGGAGCAGGCTCGGCGCCCCGAGTTCTACCTGAATCAGGCCGTCGAAGACACGCCGGACGGCCGCTTCGACATGATCACGCTCCACGTCGTCCTTATCCTGCGGCGCCTGAGATGCGATCATCAACGGACGGAGCGGCTGGCGCAGGCGTTGTTTGATCTGATGTTCGCCGACATGGACCAGAACCTGCGCGAACTGGGCGTCGGCGACATGTCGGTCGGCAAACGTATCAAGGCGATGGCCAAAGGGTTCTACGGGCGGCTGGCGGCCTATGATGCGGGTTTGGATGCGCAGGAAGGTGAGGCTCTGGAGGCGGCCTTGCGCCGCAATCTCTACCGCAAGACAGTGCCGCCGGCAGAGGCGGTGACCGCGATGGCGAACTACATGCGCGCTGAGGCAGCCGGACTCGCGGCGCAGCCCACAGACGCCCTGTTGGCGGGGGAAATCGCATTCGGTGCACCGCCAGCCGCGAGCGGCGGCGGCAGTCGTGAAACCTCGAATGGGGCTGGCGTCGGATGAGCGGCTCGCCCGAATTCTCTCGCCGCTTTGCGGTCGCCAAACTTCCAGCCGAGGGCATGGAGTTCCGCGTCGCCGCGACGGAGGCGGAACGGCGAGCGCTCTGCCGGCGGTTTTCGCTCGCTGGCCTGGAGCATTTGGCGGCGGTCGGCCGGATCACGCCGGAGCCTGGCGGCATCTATCGCCTGGAAGGGCGGCTGCAGGCAGAGGTGACCCAAACCTGTGTCGTCACCCTGGCACCGGTCGCCGCATCGATCGACGCCGCCATCCTCCGCCGATTCGGCTCCGGGGTCGAGGACGAATGGACAGACGTGGCGGATTCCTCGGTCGAGGTGGTGCTGGCCGCGGATGGTGAAGCGTTCGTGGAGCCTATGGTCGAGGACGCAATCGACGCGGGCGAGGTCGTTGCGGAGCAATTGGCGCTTGAACTGGATCCATTTCCGCGGGCGGTTGGCGTCGAGTTCAGAGGCTATCCGGATGCGCCCGAGAATGATCATCGAGACGCGGAAAACGATAGAGAAGCCGGAAGCCCGTTCAAGGCGTTGAAGGCGCTGAAGAACAAACTGCCGGACGGATCGTAAACGGGTTGCCCTGGCGCTCAAACTTTTGTAACAAGACCCGACGCTGCACGGTGTCGGATCGTGTCGACTGCGCTTCGTCTGGCTGGGCCGCGCAGTCGGCGAGCGGTGTCCAGGAGAGCGTCGGCCACCGGTGTCCGTGCACACGACTTGAAAACTCCGAAAATGATCATACCAGAAGAGCTTGAAGGAGCCGCGTCGCTCCGTCTCATCCGGAAAACACAGCAGTGGGAGAGGCAGGACTGCATGGGCGTACTTGCGCGGCAGGTGTGTCATGACCGCGAACGCGGTTGAGGCAGAGCGTTCGATGTCGGGCCGCATCACCATCTCGATCGACGCTATGGGTGGCGACGATGCGCCGCAGATGGTGGTGGCCGGCCTGGAACACTTTCTAAGAAGCCGCAGGGAGGCGCGCTTCCTGCTGTTCGGGGACGAACCCGCGCTTCAGGATCTGCTGCGCAAGCACCACGCTCTTGGTCAACATGTCGACATCCGCCACACCGAGGCTGTCATTGCCAATGACGAAAAGCCGACCGTAGCGCTGAGGACCGGCCGCGGCAGCAGCATGCGCAAGGCCATCGACGCGGTGGCGTCCGGCGAGGCGCAGGGCATCGTCTCTGCCGGTAACACCGGCGCCCTGATGGCTATGGCCAAAGTCGTTCTGAGGACATTGCCGGGCATCGACCGCCCCGCCATCGCCGGTCTCGGCCCGACCATGCGCGGCCGATTCGTCATGCTGGATCTCGGCGCCAACGTCGAATGCACCGCCGACAACCTGGTACAGTTTGCCCTGATGGGAGAGGTGTTCGCGAAGCGGGTGTTGCGCCTGGAAGAGCCGAAGGTCGGGCTGCTGAACATCGGCGAAGAGCATTTGAAGGGCAACGAGTCGGTCCAGAAGGCCGCCGCGATCTTGCAGGCAAGCCCGCTGGCCATCGATTTTCATGGCTTTGTGGAAGGTAACGATATTCTGGAAGGTACGGTGGACGTGATCGTCATCGACGGATTTACAGGCAACGTTGCCCTCAAGAGCATGGAAGGAGCGGCGCGCCTCTATTCACGGGCGGTGCGCGAGGCTCTCAACAGCTCGCTGCTGGCGCGCATCGGCGCCGCGCTGGCTTGGCCCGCGTTGAGCAAGGTTCGCAGGCGCTTCGATCCGCGCCTCTACAACGGCGCCATGTTCCTCGGCCTCAACGGCGTGTGCGTGAAGAGCCACGGCGGCGCCGATGCGGTCAGCTTCGCCAACGCCATCGGTGCCGCCGTTGACCTGATCGCAGACGGCGTCAACGAGGGCATCAAGGAGGATCTGGCACACATCCGGCCGAACCCGGACGACGGCCTGAAAATGGTCGCCGGATCATGACCGGCATTCGATCGCAGATCATCGGGTGCGGTTCGCACCTGCCCGAGCGGATCGTGACCAATGCGGAACTGGCGGAGCGCATGGACACCAGCGACGACTGGATCGTCGCTCGCACCGGCATCACCCAACGCCATATCGCCGCCGACGGCGAAGTCACGTCCGATCTCGGCGTCAGAGCGGGCGCCGCGTCGCTGGCCGATGCCGGGGTGGAACCCGCGGAGGTGGATGCGGTCATCGTCGCCACCACGACGCCGGACGATACGTTTCCCGCCACCGCGACCCGCGTGCAGGCCAAGATGAAGCTGGTCAACGCGTTCGCCTTCGACGTTCAGGCAGTATGCTCGGGCTTCGTGTTCGCGCTCGCGGTGGCCGACAATTTCATACGGCTGGGGCAGGCGCGCACCGCCCTGGTGATCGGCGCCGAAACCTATTCCCGCATCCTCGATTGGGAAGACCGCGCCACTTGCGTCCTGTTCGGTGACGGCGCCGGGGCCGTGGTGCTCCGCGCCGGCGAGAGTGACGTGGGTGAACCCGGCGCGGCAGGATGGGGCGACGCACGTGGCATTCTGTCGTCGCGCCTGTATTCGGACGGGCGCCACCGCGATATCCTCTATGTCGACGGCGGACCATCGGCGACGCAGACCGTCGGCCACCTGCGCATGTCCGGCAAGGAGGTGTTTCGCCACGCGGTCAAGAACTTGGCCTCCGCCGCGGAGCAGATTGTCGCGGTCAATGGCATGAGCCTCGGCGACATCGACTGGCTCGTTCCCCATCAGGCCAACCTCCGCATCATCGAGGGGTTGTCGCGCAAGCTCAACGTGCCACAGGAGCGGATCGTGACGACCATCGACCGACACGCCAACACCTCCGCCGCCTCCATTCCGCTCGCTCTCGATGAAGCCGTCCACGACGGGCGGATCAAGCGGGGCGACATAGTGCTCATGGAAGGGATCGGCGGCGGTCTCGCGTGGGGCGCCAGCCTCGTCCGCTGGTGACGGTTAACCGCGTTCCTCGCTCGAAGGACTGCCGCAACCAGGAATCACTCGAAACAATCTTCCCATCCCTCTGATATTGACGCGATTCTCTTGGAAGGATACGCTGCTCGTCCGAATTCTATGCAGGGGCGGGACGGATGTCTGAGCGAACCATCACAAGGGCGTACCTCAGCGAAGCGGTGTACCAGGAAGTCGGCCTCTCTCGAAACGAATCGGCGAAGCTGGTCGAGACGGTGCTGGACGAGATATCCGACGCCCTGGCGCGGGGCGAAATCGTCAAGATCTCGTCGTTCGGAACCTTCTCCGTCCGCCAAAAGGGGCAGCGCATCGGCCGCAACCCCAAGACCGGCGAAGAAGTGCCCATCCATCCCCGCCGGGTTCTGGCCTTTCGCGCCTCGCAGGTGCTGAAGGGCCGCATCAACCAGGATCGTGAGCCGCCGCCGGGATATTGACATGGCGGAACCGGCTGAGATCAACAGCACCAACCATGGATCGCGGGCACCCGGCGCGAAGTCGCCTGCCGCATTCCGGACGATTGCCGAGGTCTCCGACGAACTGGACCTTCCTCAGCACGTGCTGCGCTTCTGGGAGAGCAAGTTTCCGCAAATCCGCCCGCTCAAGCGTGGCGGCGGCCGCCGCTATTATCGACCTGAAGACATTGTACTTCTGCGCCGGATTCGATCCCTGCTCCACGACGAGGGATACACCATCCGCGGCGCCCAGAAGCTGCTACGTCAAAAGACTCCCGCCTCCGACAAGCCTGGTCCAGAAGTGTCGCCGGACGAGCCGGAGGCGATGCTGGAGCCTGCAGCGGAGGTCCATGACGACGGCGACGACGCGCTCCGGGCCGAACTCAAGGGAATTCTCGATGAGTTGCTGGCCTGCCGCGGGCTGTTGAAGTGATGTCGGGGCGAAGGAGCCGCCGCGCGCCGGCCGTGCCGGTTGCGTGGCTCTGCGGCAGCGGGATATAGTCGAACGTGATGGCGGAGCGTGGCGCAGCCTGGTAGCGCACTACACTGGGGGTGTAGGGGTCGCCGGTTCGAATCCGGCCGCTCCGACCACATGGACGGGCGAGCGATAGCGGGGCGGTGAAGCGGGTCGCGATGAGGACCATCTGCCGGTGCGCATTGCTCATCGTCCTCGCCATTGGCGTCTACGGCGCGAGTGGCGCGAGTGCCGATGAACAACAAGCGCAGATTGCGGATTTCTACGGATCCTACGAAGGCGCAACCGCTGCTGACGATGCGGCGGATGCGAGCCGGCGCGACCTAGGGGTCGTTATCAGGCCTACGAACAATGGCTTCAACGTCACCTGGTCAACCTCGACGCGGGAAACGGATAGGGGCCCCGCGCGCAAGACGTACTCCATAGACTTTACGCGTTCTGGCCGGGAGGGTGTGTTCGCATCCGCCATGCGCAAGGACCTGTTCGGCAATCCGGTGCCGCTCGATCCGTTCAAGGGCGATCCTTTCGTGTGGGCGGCGCTCCGCGGCAAGACACTCACGGTCTACGCCCTTCTCATCATGGAGGATGCCGGGTACGAGCTTCAGACCTACGATCGGACCCTGACCGACGAGGGGCTGCATCTGGAGTTCTCGCGCATCCGTGAAGGACTTCATCTCAAATACGTCACCGGTACCCTTGTCCGCACCGGCCCGTGAGGCTGTAACGATGACCGTCGCCGCCACGATGATCTACGTCACCGCAGCGTCCCAGGATGAAGCGTTGAGCATCGGCGCCACCCTGGTAGAGGAGCGCTTGGTCGCTTGTGCCAATGTTCTCGGCGATATCACCTCCGTCTACAGGTGGGACGGAGAGGTTCAGGAGGAGACCGAGGTCGCCCTGGTGCTGAAGACCCGTAGCGATCTCGTCGACCGCGTCACCCAGCGAGTGATGGAGTTGCACGATTATACGTGTCCCTGCGTCGTCGCCCTGCCGATCGTCGGCGGCAACCCCGACTATATTGCCTGGATCGCTGCGGAAACCGATCAACCGGAGGAGGACTAGTGCACAGACCCATTCGATTGATTCAGTCGAATGGGTCATAGTGTGCACGAGAATCAAGAACTCGCGTGCAGCTATGGCGCATTCTTTGAATACGCTGCTGCACTAGGCGTCCTGACGCCGCTGCTCACCTTGAGCGGGCGTCGGTGAACTTACGGCCGTTTGACTGGCCTTTGGGCATCGGCCGGAGGCGGCAGCACCACCGTGGCGACGGCCTGCGCGGCAATGCCCTCCTCGCGGCCGGTGAAGCCGAGGCGCTCGGTCGTCGTCGCCTTGACGCTGATGCGCTCCGGCGGAACGCCGAGCACGGTGGCAATGGTCGCGATCATCGCTGCTCGGTGCGGGCCGATGCGCGGTCGCTCGCAGACGAGGGTCACGTCGATGTTGACGATGCGGCCGGCGGCGTCTGCGACCATGGTACCGGCGTGGCGGAGGAAGATCTCCGACGACGCGTTCTTCCAGCGTTTGTCGCCCGGCGGAAAATGCGCGCCGATATCGCCGCCGCCGATCGCTCCCAGCAGCGCATCGGTGATCGCGTGCAGTCCCACGTCGGCATCCGAATGGCCGGCGAGGCCGGCGCGGAACGGGATGCGGACGCCACAGAGGGTCACATGATCGCCGGGACCGAAGCGATGGACGTCGAAACCGAAGCCAGTGCGGGTTTCGCCACCCTGGGCGCACCAGTGTTCGGCACGCTGAAGGTCTTCGCGGGTGGTGATCTTCACGTTCTCCTCGTCCCCTTCGACCAGCGCTACGTCTAAACCAGCCTGTGCGGCAACCGCGGCGTCGTCGGTGAGGTCAGTGCCGGCAAAGCGCCGGTGGGCGTCCAGGATCGGCGCGAACCGAAATCCTTGCGGCGTCTGTGCCCGCCATAGACCGCGGCGCTCGATAGTCGCGGCCACCCGATCGCCCGCACCGCTTGCGCGCTTCAGTGTGTCGACGACCGGCATTGCCGGGATCGCACCCACCGCGGCGTCGAGGGCGTCCAGGACCCGCGAGACCACCGCGTTCGACACGAACGGGCGCGCGGCGTCGTGGATGAGCACCACGTCGGGTGCTTCTGCCGCGAGGCTTTCCAACCCGCGCCGCACCGATTCCTGCCGGCTGGCGCCGCCGTGGGTCGGGTCCATGACGGCAAGACCTGCGGTCGCGGCCGCGTAAAGGTCTTCGTCGCCGGGGCGGATCACCACCCGAACAGTTGCGACGCGGCCATGGCCGACGAACGCCTTGACGGTGCGCCGCAACACCGGCTCGCCCGCGATCCGGCAATACTGCTTCGGGATGTCCGCGCCGAATCGGTCGCCGCGTCCGCCGGCGACGATCAGGGCAACGCAGGTTCCAATGCGGGTGGTCATGGGTTTTCCCATTAAGGCCTTATTCGGCGGGGTGTTCGCCCCGCGCTACTGTTGTAAACTCGATTACCAAAGGCAACCCTGGACTTCATCCCGGTCGTTTCCCGAGCACGAAAGAGCGAAGCGCTGATCGACACCGTCCTCATCAATGCGTCCGCAATTGCCGCGTTCGTGCCCGCTTCACTGCAGGTGCTGCGACGTCTGCCTTCCCGCGACGCTCTGTTCTGGGGCGTGGTCGGGCTGGCGGCGGCGGCGGCGTTCGCCCGCGCCGGCTGGCAACTGGCCGGGGCATGGGAAACCAGCCTGGCCGCGGCACTGTGGCTGACCGTGGCCGCCACGCTCGCGATCTATGCCGTGACGGCGGCGGTGGCGCCACAGGCTTGGCGTTTGGCGCCGGTCGTCTGCGGTTACATGATCCTGCTCGGCGGCATCGCGTCCGTTTGGCAACAGACGCCCGGTCAGCCTCTGGATTCCGGAGCGGCCACGACCGGTTGGACCGCCGTGCACATTGTCCTCTCGGTGGTCACCTACGGCATCGTGACTGTTGCCGCCATTGCCGCTCTCGCCGCGTTCCTGCAGGAGCGGGCGCTGAAGCAGAAGCAGCCGACGGCGTTGACGCGAATGCTGCCGCCGATCGCCAGTTGCGAAACCCTGGTGGTGCGCCTGCTGCTGATAGGGGAGGTCCTTCTGGCCCTCGGCTTGGCGACCGGGATGGCGGTGCAATATCATGAAACCGGCGCGTTGTTGGTCTTTGACCACAAGACGATCCTGACCATCACGGCGTTTCTGGTGGTCGCCGGCCTGCTTGCCGCGCACTACATCAGCGGCGTGCGCGGGCGGCGTGCGGCGCGCCTGGTGCTGCTCGCCTATCTCCTGTTGACGCTCGGATATCCGGGGTTGAAATTCGTCACCGACGTCCTGATCGGCTGATCGGGGAGCCGCCGTCGGCGGTTGCGGTGGTGCGGACGGATGCAAGGCATCTCCTTGCAATTCCGCGCATGTGCCTATCTAATCATCAAATGACCGCACCCGCTCAGCCCTTGTGCATCGGCAACGTGACGCTTACGTCACGCGTCATTCTGGCGCCGATGTCCGGCGTCACCGATCCGCCGTTCCGGCGCCTCGTCAAGCGCTTCGGGGCGGGACTGGTGGTTTCCGAGATGATCGCCAGCCAGGCGGTGGTGTATGCCTCGCGAAAAACCTTGAAACGCTCCAAAGCGGCGCTCGATGAGCAGCCGGCGGCTGTACAGCTTGCCGGATGCGAGCCGACGGTGATGGCCGACGCGGCGCGGATCTGTCGCGACTTGGGCGCGGCGCTCATCGACATCAACATGGGGTGTCCCGTGAAGAAGGTGGTGAATGGCGACGCCGGCGCCGCCTTGATGCGGGAGGAGGCGCTGGCGACGCGGATCATGGCCGCCGTCGTCAAGGCCGTCGACGTGCCGGTGACCGTCAAGATGCGCACCGGCTGGGACGACGGCAGCCGCAATGCCGTCGCGCTGGCGCGTATTGCCGAGGGCGTCGGCGTGCAGGCCATCACCATCCACGGCCGCACCCGCAACCAGTTCTACAACGGCCGCGCCGACTGGTCCTACATCAGGAGGGTCAAGGAGGCGGTCGCCATCCCGGTCATCGGCAACGGCGACGTCACCGACGAGGACGCGGCGCTCAGTCTCCTGGAGGAATCCGGCGCCGACGCGGTGATGATCGGCCGCGGCGCCTATGGCCGGCCATGGCTCCTGGCGGACGTTGCCGAATTTCTCTCGACCGGGCGCCGGCCGGCGCCGCCGGCATTGGCCGAGCAGCGTGCGACGGTGCTGCGGCACTACGAGGAGATGCTGGCGCATTATGGCCATGATGCGGGAATGCGGATCGCCCGCAAGCACATCGGCTGGTACTCGAAGGGCCTCGCCGACTCGGCCGCGTTCCGCGCACGCATCATGCAGGAGACCGACCCCGAGGCCGTCAAGGGCATGGTGCGGGACTATTACGTCGCCGCGAGCGATCGGCAGGCGGCGGCTTGAAGCGGGACACCGATGGACCAGATCATGCTCGACACCCGCCGCAGCGTGCAGACCGGCACCCTGTCGCCGGACGCAGTTCTGAACAGCCTGCGGTCGGTGATCGTCGTCGTCGATGCCGACGCGCGGATTCTCTACGTCAACAGCGCCGGGGAGCATTTCTTCTGCAGCAGCGCCAAGCACCTGGCGGGACAGAGCCTCGACCACCTGATGCCGGTCGACAGCCCGCTGTTTACGCTGATCCGGCAAGCGCGCGCTGGCGGGTGCCCGGCGGCGGAATACGATGTCGCGCTGGAGAACCCGAAGATCGGCCGCCACGTCGTCAACATCTGGGCGTCGCCGCTGGCAGATGTGCCCGACGCCATCGTCGTCTCCATGCAGGAGCAGTCGATCGCGGCCAAGATCGAGCGCCAGTTGAGCCACCGCGGCGCCGCCCGATCAGTCAGTGCGCTGGCGGCGATGCTGGCGCACGAAGTCAAGAACCCTCTTGCCGGCATTCGCGGCGCCGCGCAGTTGCTGGAACAGAATGTCTCCGCCGAGGATCGCGCGCTCACCCGGCTGATCCGCGACGAAACGGACCGGGTGTGCGCCCTGGTCGATCGCATGGAGGTGTTCAGCGACGGAGGCCCGCAGGCGAGGGAACCCGTCAACATCCACCAGGTGTTGAACAGGGTGCGCATGCTGGTGGAGAGCGGCGCCGGCGGCGCGTTGTCGATCGCCGAAAACTACGATCCGTCGTTGCCGGCGGTCTATGGTCATCGTGACCAGCTGACGCAGGTATTCCTCAACCTCGTCAAGAACGCCGCCGAAGCCTTGCCGTCCGCGGGCGGCAAGGTCACGATCACCACGCGCTACGGGCACGGCGTTCGCTTTGCCGTGCCCGGCAGCCACGCGCGGGTGCATCTGCCCTTGATGATAAGTATTCACGACAACGGCGAGGGCGTCCCGGACGACATAAAACCCCATATCTTCGATCCGTTCGTCACCACCAAGCGCGGAGGCAGCGGCCTCGGGCTGGCGCTGGTGGCCAAGATCATCGGCGAGCACGGCGGCGTGATCGAAGTGGACAGCCAGCCCGGCCGCACCGAAGTCCGCGTCCGCCTGCCGATGGCGGCGACGAACGAGGGGCGATGACGGTGGCGACGGTGCTGGTTGCGGACGACGATCCGGGCATACGTACAGTGGTCAGCCAAGCCTTGGAGCGGAGCGGCTTCCAGGTGCGGGTCACAGGGCACGCCGCCACGTTGTGGCAGTGGGTCAGCGACGGGCAAGGGGACGTGGTCATCACCGACGTCCTGATGCCGGACGAAAACGGCCTCGACCTGGTCCCGCGCATCCGCAAGATCCGCCCCGAGCTCAAGATCGTGGTGATGAGCGCGCAGAACACGCTGCTGACGGCCGTCAAGGCGACGGAGCGCGGCGCTTTCGAGTACCTGCCGAAACCGTTCGACCTGAACGAACTCATCGGCATCGTGCGACGGGCGCTGGAGGTGCCGAACCGGACAGCGGCGTCCGCCCATCCGGAGCCGGAGTTCCAGGACGAGGACTCGCCGCTGATCGGCCGCTCGCCGGCGATGCAGGAAATCTACAGGACCTTGGCGCGGCTGATGGGCACCGACCTGACGGTGCTGATCGTCGGCGAATCCGGCACCGGCAAGGAACTTGTGGCGCGCGCCCTGCATCGCTACGGCAAGCGGCGCGATGGGCCGTTCGTCGCCATCAACATGGCGGCCATTCCGCGCGAGCTGATCGAGAGCGAGCTGTTCGGGCACGAGAAAGGCTCCTTTACCGGCGCCAACACCCGCGGCGTCGGCCGGTTCGAGCAGGCCGAGGGCGGCACGTTGTTCCTTGACGAAATCGGCGACATGCCGACCGAGGCGCAGACCCGGCTGCTGCGCGTCCTCCAGGAGGGCGAGTACACCACCGTCGGCGGGCGCACACCGATCCGCGCCAACCTCCGCATCATCGCCGCCACCCACCGGGATCTGCGCCATCTGATCCGCCAGGGCATCTTTCGCGAAGACCTGTACTTCCGTCTCAACGTGGTGCCGATCCGTCTGCCGCCGCTCAGGGAACGGAGCGCCGACATCCCGGAGCTCGTCCGCCATTTCATGACCAAGGGGGCGGCAGAGGGGTTACCGCCGAAGATCCTGGAGACCGCCGCCATGGAGCGGCTGAAGTCGTGCCGGTGGCCGGGCAATGTGCGCGAGTTGGAAAACCTCGTCCGGCGGCTGGCGGCCCTCTACTCGGAGGACGTCATCGGTGTAGACATCATTGAAAGCGAGTTGGCCGACACCACGCCGCCGGACATCGAGCCCACAAGTAGCGACGGCCTGGGGCAGTCGGTGGAGCGCCACATCAAATCGTACTTCGATGCGCATGGTCCGGCGCTTCCGGCTCCCGGTCTGTTCGATCGGGTGCTGCGCGAGGTGGAGCGGCCGCTCATCGCGCTCACCATGGAGGCAACCGGCGGCAACCAGATCCGGGCGGCGGAGATCCTCGGCCTCAACCGCAACACGCTCAGGAAAAAGATCAGGGAGCTCGGCATTCCGGTCGTGCGGGGAGGGGGGCGATGACTGCATCCGCGGCCGCCGTCCCGGAGGGGACGCGGCGGACCTGGAACAGACTGCGGCGATGGGCGGCGCGCGTCGGGCTGCACCGCAAGCTGGCGTTCGCGCTGACCCTGGCGGCGGTCATCTCCGGGGTGGCGACGGTGCTGTCGTGGACAGGATCGCCGCAGTCGGGACCGCAGCCCGCGTCTGTTCTGTATCTCCTCGTCCTGGACGGCGTGCTGCTGCTGATCCTGGGGGTAGTGGTGGCGCGGCAGCTGGTGCGGGTGTGGGCAGAGCGCAGGCGCGGTCTGGCGGGGTCCGGCCTGCATGTCCGCATAGTGCTGATGTTCAGCCTGGTTGCGGTGACGCCGGCCATTCTGGTCGCCGTGTTCTCCGCGCTGTTTCTTGATTTCGGCATCCAGTCGTGGTTCAGCGAGCGGGTGCGGACGGCGGTGGAGGCGTCGGATGCTGTCGCCAAGGCGTACCTTGAGGAGCATCGCAATGGCATCCGCGCCGAGGCCATCGCCATGGCCACCGACCTGGATCAGCAGGCGTCGGCATTGATGCGCAGTCCGCAGATGTTCGATCGCGAGCTGACCGCGCAGGCCTATCTCCGCTCATTGCCGGAGGCGCTGGTGGTCGACGGCAACGCGCAGGTGCTGGCGCGCACGCCGCTCAGTCTGACGCTGGAACTGGATCTGGTGCCCGCCGCCGCCATCGAGCAGGCCGCCCGCGGCGACATCGTGGTGCTGAGCAACGCCGGCGACAACCGGGTCCGGGCGGTGGTCAAGCTGCGACGCTTCCTTGACGCTTATCTGATCGTCGGCCGCTTCATCGAGCCTGAGGTGCTCGAAAACATCGAGCGCACCACCCTCGCGGTTGCCCAATACGAGCGTCTCAAGGAACGCCGCCAGGGGATTCTGATCACCTTCGTTCTGATTTTCATCATCGTCGCATTGCTGCTGCTTCTGGCGGCGGTATGGACCGGGTTCGTGCTGGCGACGCAGATCTCGAAGCCGATAAGCCGCTTGTTCGTCGCGGCCGAGCGGGTCCGCAAAGGCGACCTCACCGCCCGCGTCGATATCGTCGAGTCCATCGAGGAGATCGACTCCCTCAGTCGCGCCTTCAACCGCATGACCAGCCAGCTCGAGGGGCAGCGCGAAAGCCTGATCGTCGCCAACCGCCAATTGGACGAGCGCCGGCGCTTCACCGAGACGGTGCTGAGCGGGGTCTCAGCGGGGGTCGTCGGGCTGGACATCGAAGGCAATATCCATCTGCCCAACAGATCGGCGTCGGAACTCCTCGAGACCCCGCTGGATGCGGCCATGGGGCTGCCGGTCAAGGAGGTCGTGCCGGAGATGGCGGACCTGGTGGATAACGCCCTTGGCCGGCGCACCGACCGCCCTTGGGAAGCCGAGATCCGGATGGTGAGGAACGCCGTTCCGCGCACCCTGTTCGCGCGCATCACGGCGGAGCGCGTACGGGGCGAGATCGTCGGCTATGTCCTGACCTTCGACGACATCAGCGCCCTGGTCGCGGCGCAGAGGAAGGCTGCATGGGCGGACGTGGCGCGGCGAATCGCCCACGAAATCAAGAATCCGCTCACCCCCATCCAGCTCGCCGCCGAACGTCTGCAGCGCAAGTACCAGAATCAGATCGAGACCGACCGCGAGACCTTCGCCGGCTGCACCGAGACCATCGTGCGGCGAGTCGAGGACATCCGCAAGATGGTCGACGAGTTTTCCGCCTTCGCGCGCATGCCGCGCCCCGATTTCAGGCCGGAGAACCTGTGTCATCTGGTGCGGGAAGCGGTGTTCCTCGAACGCAACCGCAGCCCGGACATCCGGTTCTCCATGGCGTTGCCCGACAAGCGCGTCGAATTGCGCTGCGACAGTCGCCAGATCGGCCAAGCGTTGACCAACATCGTCAAGAACGCCGCGGAGGCGATCGCCGAGCGCAGCCGCGATAGCGCGGCGGAGCCGGGGCACATTCGGGTGAGCGTGACCGAGACAGTGTCGTCGACGGTAGGCAGAACGGTCGAAGTGATTGTCGAAGACAATGGCAAGGGCTTGCCCGTGGACCAGCGGGACCGGCTGACAGAACCCTACGTCACGACCCGGGCCGGGGGCACCGGACTGGGACTGGCGATCGTCAAGAAAATCATGGAGGATCATGGCGCGGACCTGCTGCTTGAAGATCGGAAGGGCGGAGGCGCCCGTGTTCGGATAGTCTTCGGTCCTTCGGCGTCCGAGACCGGATTGGAGCACTCCGCCGGCGGCGACGAATCGGAAGGCGACCCCCGCGACTACGCAGCGGAGGGTCATCGTGGCCAATGGTCGGTCGGTGGGGCGGTCGGCGCGACAGACGGTTAGCATGAGCAAGAACAAACGCTACAAGAGTGAAGACATCCTCATCGTCGATGACGAAGCCGACATCTGTGCGCTGGTTGCCGGCATACTCGACGACGAGGGCTACGACGCGCGTGACGCCCACGACAGCGACGCAGCACTCGCCGCCATCGAGGCGCGGCTGCCGAGCCTCGTCCTGTTGGACATCTGGCTTCAAGGCAGCCGGCTCGACGGCATTGGCCTGCTCGGCCTTCTCCAGCAGAGCCACCCGACGGTTCCGGTGGTGATCATGAGCGGCCATGGCACCGTCGAGACGGCGGTGCAGGCAATCAAACTCGGCGCCTACGACTTCATCGAGAAGCCGTTCAAGGCCGACCGCCTGATCCTCGCGATCCAGCGGGCCATCGAGGCGGCCCGCCTCAAGCGGGAAAACGCGGAGCTGCGGTTGCGGGCCGGAGCGACGACGGACTTGATCGGCCGGTCACAGGTCATGGGCCAGCTACGCCAGGTGATCGACCGGGTGGCGCCGACCAACAGCCGGGTGTTGATCACCGGCCCGGCCGGATCCGGCAAGGAGGTCATTGCGCGGATGCTGCATCTTCGCTCGCAGCGATCGGCAGGTTCGTTCGTCGTGCTCAACTGTGCCGCCATGGCGCCGGATCGGGTCGAGGTCGAGCTTTTTGGCGTCGAAGCGCAGATGGACGGCGCCGGCGAACCGCGCAAGATCGGCACCTTCGAGGCCGCCCACAACGGCACGCTGTTTCTGGACGAAGTGGCGGACATGCCGCTGGAGACCCAAGGCAAGATCGTCCGGGTGCTGCAGGAACAGGTGTTCGAACGGGTCGGCGGACGCACCCGGGTGCAGGTCGATGTGCGCCTGATCGCCGCCACCACGCGCGAACTGACGGAGGAGATTCGTGCCGGCCGGTTCCGAGAGGACCTGTTTTACCGCCTGAACGTCGTGCCTGTCCGGGCGCCGGCGCTCCGCGAGCGGCGCGAGGACATCCCGCTGTTGGCGCTGCATTTCATGGAGCGGGCCGCGGAAGCGAGCGGCGATCGCCCGCGGCCGATCAGCGACGATGCCATGGCGGCGCTGCAATCGCACGAATGGCCCGGCAACGTCCGCGAACTGCGCAACGTCATCGAGAGACTCCTGATCATGGCGCCGGGCAACGCCGACGATCCCATTCGCGCGGACATGTTGCCGTCGGAACTGGGCGAGCATTTCGCCGCCGCTCGCCACCCGGAGGGGAACCGCGAGATCATGGGCCTGCCGCTCCGGGACGCCCGCGAGATCTTCGAGCGGGAGTACCTTCTTGCGCAGGTGACCCGCTTTGGCGGCAATATCTCGCGAACCGCGGCATTCGTCGGGATGGAACGTTCGGCGCTGCACCGCAAGCTGAAATCCCTCGGCATCCAGACGGACGAAAAAGTGCGTGGGCCGGGCGCCTGACGTGCGGCGCTCCACGATACTGTTGTCTATGCCCTTCGGACTTCGTTCGCCATGAACATCATCATCTGCGGCGCTGGTCAGGTCGGGTTCACGATTGCCCGTCACCTCGCCCTCGAGAACAACGCCGTGACGGTCATCGACCAGTCGCCGGAGTTGGTGCGCCGGGTCAACGACAACCTGGATGCCCAAGGAGTCGTCGGTCATGGCTCCCGGCCAGACGATCTCAAGCGCGCCGGCGCCGACGACGCCGACATGATCATCGCCGTCACCCTGACCGACGAGATCAACATGGTGGCCTGTCAGGTGGCGCATTCCTTGTTCCGCGTGCCCACCAAGATCGCCCGCATCCGCCACCAGAGCTACCTGGATCCGGCGTGGGCGCCCCTGTTCTCACGCGAGCATCTGCCGATCGACGTCATCATCTCGCCGGAAATCGAAGTGGCGCGCGCAATCAGCCGGCGGCTCAAAGTGCCGGGCGCCTTCGAGATGATCCCGCTGGTCAATGACAAGGTGCGGCTGTTGGGGGTGCGCTGCGAGGACAACTGTCCGGTGCTGAACACGCCCATCAAGCAGTTGGCGCAGCTGTTTCCGGAGCTCAACATGGTGGTCGTCGGGCTTATTCACGACGACAAGCCGGTGCACGTTTCAGGCGAAGATGTCATGGCGGCCGGCGACGACGTCTACTTCGTCGTCCAGACGGATCAGGTCGAGCGGGCGATGACGGCGTTCGGTCACGACGAGCCACAGGTCCGCCGCCTGATGATGCTGGGCGGCGGCAACATCGCCCTATTGCTGGCGCAGGAAATCGAGCGGGAGTACCCATGGGTCCGCGCCAAGATCATCGAGGCCAACGCCGAGCGGGCGGCGGTGGTGGCCAGCATGCTCGGCCGCACAGTGGTGCTGCACGGCGACGTGCTCGATACCGAAATTCTCGAGGAGGCCGACGTCGTCGACACCGACACCGTGGTCGCGCTCACCGACGATGACGAAACCAACATCCTGTCGGCGATGCTCGCCAAACGCTACGGCGCCAAGCGCGCCATCACGCTGCTCAACCGGGGAACCTTCGAGCCGCTGATCGGCAGTCTCGGAATCGATGTGGTCGTCAGCCCCCGCAACATTACCGTCTCCACCATCCTGCAGCACGTGCGCCGCGGGCGCATCCATTCGGTGCACACGCTGCGGGAGGGCTTCGGCGAGCTGATCGAGGCCGAAGCGCTGGAAACGTCCGGCCTGGTCGGCGTACCCTTGCGCGAGACCAATCTGCCGGACGGGGTCATGCTCGGCGCCATCGTCCGCGACGGCCGGGCGATCTCGCCGCGCGGCGACACGGTCATCGCCGCCAAGGATCGGGTGGTTCTTTTCGCGCCGCCGGAAAACGTGCGGCGCGTCGAAAAGCTGTTCTCGGTCCGCCTGGAGTATTTCTAGAGAACGGACCCATTCGAATGATTCAGTTGATGTGGCATGGTGTGCACGAGAGATCAGAAGGTTACGTGCAGCGGTGCATTCCTTGAATTCGCCATTGCTGCACTAGGGAAACAACCCGCCTCATGAGCCGCATTGCCTACGTCAATGGACGCTACGTGGCGCACGCCCGGGCTGGGGTGCACGTGGAGGATCGCGGCTACCAGTTCGCCGACGGCGTCTACGAGGTGATGGCCATCTTCGACGGCTGTCTGATCGACGAAGGGGCGCACCTTGACCGTCTCGATCGTTCCCTGGCGGCGGTCCGCATGGCGTGGCCTGTGTCGCGGCGTGCCCTCGAGATCGTGCTGCGGCGGGTCGTGGCGCTCAACCGTATCCGCGAGCGAGGCTCGCTTTATCTGCAGGTGACCCGCGGGGTCGCTCTCCGTGATCACCGCTTTCCGACCGGAGTCGTTCCGTCGCTAGTGGTGACGGCGCGCACGCTGCCGCCGCTCGACGTGGCGGCGTTGCGACGAGGCGTCGCCGTGGTCACCCTCCCGGACCAGCGCTGGCGGCGGGTCGACATCAAATCGACGGGGCTGCTGCCGAACGTGCTCGCCCGGCAACAGGCTGTCGAGGCCAGCGCCGAGGAGGCGTGGCTGGTGGATGGGGATGGGCGCGTGACGGAGGGCACCGCCTCCAACGCCTGGATCGTGACCAACGACAGGGAGGTGGTGACCCGCCAGGCGGACATGTCGATCCTCGCCGGCGTGACCCGCCGCGTCGTTCTGGAGATCGTAGCGGACCGGCGTCTCACGCTGGTCGAGCGCGCCTTCTCCGTCGATGAGGCGCGCGCCGCCGCCGAAGCCTTCCTCACCAGCACCACATCGACGTGCAAGCCGGTGGTCCGCATCGACGACCACGTGATCGGCGATGGCAGGATCGGGCCGGTGACGGATCGTCTGCTTCAGGCATATCTGCGTCATCTGGGCGTAGCCGACGACGCATGAGCGCCCAAGCTCCACCTCGACTGACGCGCCCGGAAGCCATCGTGTTCGACTGGGACAACACGCTGATTGACAGCTGGGCCGCCATCCATGACGCCCAGAACTACGTCCTCGCCCACTATGGCATGCCCACATGGACCTTGGAGGAGACGCGGAAGCGCGTGCGCGGCTCGATGCGCGACACCTTTCCCCAGCTGTTCGGGGACCGCTGGCGCGAGGCGGGCGAGGTGTTCTACGCCCGCTTCCGGGCGCGGCACATGGACAACCTGTCGCCGCTGTCGGGCGCCGAAGCGCTGCTCGAAGGGCTTCGCGCCGAAGGGATCTATCTCTGTGTGGTCAGCAACAAGCAGGGCGATTATCTTCGCGCCGAAGCCGACCATCTGAATTTTTCCCGCTTCTTCGGCCGCATCGTCGGCGCCTTCGACGCGCCGCGCGACAAGCCCGCCGTCGAGCCGGTAGCCATGGCTTTGGCCGGCAGCGCAGGATGCGCGGCGTCGGTGTGGTTCGTGGGGGATGCCGACATCGACATGGAATGCGCGCGCAACACGGGATGTACGCCGATCCTGGTGCGCCGCGAGGCGCCGGGGCCGGAGGAGTTCGCGGCGCATCCGCCGGCGGCGCACGTCAGTGACTGCTTATCGCTTTTAAAGTTGCTGAGAAGCCTATAAGCTTGCGAGACCAGTGTGACCCAGTCGGGGGGGAGGTACTCCACGCACGGAGTCAGACTGTTCGTCGTGGCCGGCGCGCCACTGTAACACCGGCTTGCGGGGCAGGGGAAGCAGAGCCGCCAATAATCAAGGGGAAAGAAAAAAATGGCTGCTGAGAAATCGCAGAATGTACAGGATGTCTTCCTCAATCACATCCGCAAGAACAAGACGCCGGTGACGGTTTTTCTCGTCAACGGCGTCAAACTGCAGGGCATCGTCACGTGGTTCGATCAGTTCTCGCTTCTTCTGCGGCGCGACGGCCACACGCAGCTCGTTTACAAGCATGCGATCTCCACCGTGATGCCGTCCGTGCAGGTGCAGCTTTTCGAGCCTGACAAGGAAGCGGCTGCGGAAGGTTGAGCACCGTATCCGCGGTCTCCGCAGCGGACGGCGGGGCGGACCGGCAGACGACGCTGTGCTTCGTGCTGCACCCGCACCGTCCGCGGCGCGACGAGGAGGGTGCGCGTTCGCCGGAGGCGCGCTTGCTGGAGGCGGTCGGCCTCGCCAAGGCGGTCGGGCTCAGAATCGACCATGCGGAGGTGGTGAACGTTGCTCGCGGACGTCCTGCGACGCTGTTCGGCGCGGGTAACGTCGAGCGTATCGGCGAGGCGATTCGCGCAGCGGCGGATCACGCAGACGCAGACGGCGCCGGCGCAACGCCGATGGTCGCCCTCGTCGACGGCGCGCTGACGCCGGTTCAGCAGCGCAATCTGGAACGGGCCTGGAAGTGCAAGGTCATCGACCGCACCGGCCTGATCCTGGAAATCTTCGGAGCGCGGGCGCGGACCTCCGAAGGCCGGTTGCAGGTCGAACTCGCAGCGCTCACCTATCAGCGCAGCCGGCTGGTTCGCAGTTGGACCCATCTGGAACGCCAGCGCGGCGGCTTCGGCTTCCTCGGCGGCCCCGGCGAATCCCAGTTGGAGGCCGACCGGCGGCTGATCGGCGAGCGGATCGCCCGGCTGCGCCGCGAGTTGAAGGACGTGAAGCGCACCCGCGGCCTGCACCGCACCGCGAGGCGGCGGGTGCCCTATCCGATCGTCGCCCTCGTCGGCTACACCAACGCCGGCAAGTCGACCCTGTTCAACCGGCTGACGGCGGCCGAGGTCGCCGCCGAGGACCAGTTGTTCGCCACCCTCGATCCGACCATGCGCGCACTGCGCCTTCCTTCCGGGCACAAGATCATCGTTTCCGACACCGTAGGGTTCATTTCCGACCTTCCGCACGAACTGGTGGAGGCGTTCCATGCCACTCTCGAGGAAGTTATGGAGGCCGACATCGTCGTTCACGTTCGCGATGCCGTGCACCCGGATCGGGAGCAGCAGAAGGCGGATGTGATTGGCGTGCTTGCTCAGATCGGGCTGTCGGAGGCGCTGGACGCCGGGCACGTCGAAGTGCTCAACAAGATCGACCTGCTGCCGAATGAGGAGCGGGCGCTGCTGGCGAACCAGGTGGAGCGCAGCGACGGGCCGACGGTCCTCGTGTCGGCGAAGACCGGCGAGGGCTGCGAGCGTCTCTGCCAAATGCTCGATCAGCATCTTGCGGCGGCGATGACCGTGGTCGACGTGACTCTGCCCCATCAGGATGGCGCCGCACTGGCGTGGCTGTACGACCACGGCGACGTGTTCGAGCGCACCGAGGCAGAAGCGACCGTGCGACTCAAGGTGCGCATGTGGCCCGCCAACGCCGCGCGCTTCGCGCAATGGCAGCAGCAAGGTGACCGCCCCGATCGCCCGCGGTGACAAGCGCCTATTCTACTAGTAGAATAGGCGCCATGACGACAACACGCTCCCAGAAGCGCTGGCGCGACAAGAACCGCCTGTTGAAAAGCCAGCTCAATGTCATGGCGCGGCGCAATGCCCATGACACGCTTGACGAACTGGCGCGGGCCTACCGCCTGCGCGGCAAAGGCGAAGCGGTGGCGTTCGCGTGCTTCGTCGCCCGTGGACTCATGCAGCGCGCCGCCTACAGCCCGGAAGCGGCGCGGATGCTGGAGGACTTCGCGGTCAGCTATCACCGCGACCGCGATCTCTACGCTCCCTGAACCCATGACATCGAACCCATGACACGGGCGGCGTGGCGCGTGTCTTCGTTTTTTTGTTTGTGCGAAGCGCTCTTTCCGCCACAACGTGATGCATGCCTCCGGACATCGTCCCCGATAGCGACAGCGTCATCCGCATCATGCGCGAGGTCGCGGCGATCGAGATCCTCCCGCGATTCGGGCGGCTCGCCGCTGACGACATCTCCGCCAAGAGCCATCCCTCAGATCTGGTGACCACGGCCGACCTGGCGGCGGAACAGCGCCTGACGGAGCGGCTGACCGACCTTGCGCCCGGCAGCGCCGTGGTGGGGGAGGAGGGGGTCGAGGCCGAACCGGCGCGGCTCGGCGCGCTCGCCGGCGACGCCCCCGTGTGGCTGCTCGACCCCGTCGACGGCACCAACAACTTCGCGCACGGCAAGCCGTGCTTCGCCACCATCGTCGCGTACTGCGTCGGCGGCGAGACGCTGGCCGGCTGGATTCTCGACCCCCTCGGCGGAAGCGTCGTCTGGGCGGTGCGCGGCGGCGGCGCCTGGCGCGACAATGGCGGCGCGACGGCGGCGGTTCGCGCTGCCGCGACCCAGGCGGTGACCGGGATGACGGGAACCGTCGGCTACCGCCTCGCCAAGCGCCTCAAGACGCACCGCGAGCGTTTCAAGGGGAGGGCGCCGCTCCGCACCGTCCGCAGCGGCAGCACCGGCCGCGACTACATGGACCTGGGGCAGGGCATCCTCGATTTCGCCCAATACACGCGCCTCAAACCGTGGGATCATGCCGCCGGCGTGCTGATCCATGCCGAGGCGGGCGGCGTCAGCCGCCTCGTGCAGACGGGGGCGCCCTACCGGGCCGGCGACGGGATCGTCCCCCACACACTGTTGATGGCGCCGGACCCGGCAAGCTGGGCGGCGCTGCATGACGTGCTTGCCGAGGCGGCGCAAGTCGGTGTCCCTTGAGGGGAACCGGAGCGGAACCAGTGCAGCGAAGGGAGATGCGGCATGTCCAATCTGCGAACGGCGTTCATCGGCCTCGGCGTGATGGGCTATCCGATGGCCGGCCATCTGGCCGGCGCCGGACATCAGGTCACGGTCTACAATCGCACCCGGTCGCGCGCCGATGATTGGGTGGGACAGCATGGCGGCAGAGCGGCGGAGACGCCGGCCGCGGCCGCCCGCGACCAGGACCTGGTGTTCGTCTGCGTCGGCAACGACGACGATCTCCGCAGCGTCGTGCTGGGAGAGACCGGCGCCCTGGCCGGGGTCTCCGCGGGCGCGATACTGATCGACCACACCACCGCTTCCGCCAAGGTTGCGCGTGAACTGGCCGAGGCCGCCGACGAGGCCGGCGCCGGGTTCCTGGATGCGCCGGTGTCGGGCGGCCAGGCCGGCGCGGAGAACGGCCAGTTGACAGTCATGGTCGGCGGGCACGAGGACCACTTCGCCCGCGCCCGGCCGGTCATCGACACCTATGCGCGGGCGGTGACCCTGATGGGCCCTGCCGGCAGCGGCCAGCTCACCAAGATGGTCAACCAGATCGCCATCGCCGGCCTGGTGCAGGGCCTGAGCGAAGCGCTGGCGTTCGCCGATCGCGCCGGTCTCGACGCCCACAAGGTGGTCGACGTCATCTCCAAGGGCGCGGCGCAATCATGGCAGATGGACAACCGCGCCCGCACCATGATCGACGACACCTTCGACTTCGGCTTTGCGGTCAACTGGATGCGGAAGGACCTCGCCATCTGCCTGGAGGAGGCCCGCGCCAACGGGGCGCTCCTGCCGGTCGCGGCGCTGGTCGACCAGTTCTACGCGGACATCCAGAACCGGGGCGGCGGCCGCTGGGATACGTCGAGCCTCATCCGCCGCCTGCGGTAATTGCGGTTCGCCTCCATTCCGGCCCGGTTGCGCGCGAATCCGGCCACACAGAACGACGCTAACGTACTGATATTGCGCGTTTTGTGTCCGAATCCGCGCCCGAAATGTATGCGGATGTACTCCGATGTATGCAACGCCGCCGATAAGCTTTTGAAATAAATGGCCTTTTCCCGGCGGCAGTCCCGCCGTGCCGCAGCGTTCGCCGACCACCCGGACGCGTTGCAGCCAGCGCCATAAGATTATGAGCACGGCCAGTTTTTTTTCCAGACCTGGATGACGTGCGCCACG
Source organism: Rhodospirillales bacterium (assembly GCA_016710335.1). NCBI lineage: Bacteria > Pseudomonadati > Pseudomonadota > Alphaproteobacteria > Rhodospirillales > Rhodospirillales bacterium. The sequence continues at coordinate 28,425 of JADJXQ010000010.1, read as the reverse complement.
TCTTTCCGAGGTTCTCCGCGCCGCCGAAAATATGCCGCTGATGACTCGTTCAGCTTATACTGTTTCTTTCACGCGCTGTGGTGGGTAACAGGGGGACGGATGTGAGCGCAATCGTGGCAGCCTTCAGTCTTGGCGCCGCTGCCTTGGCAAAGGGCGCACTGAGTGAAGCGGGAAAGGATGCGTATCTGGCGCTCAGGAAAGCGGTGGCGCATGTGGTTTCATCGGGGGATGTCGAGAAACTGGAGGAGAACCCGAACTCCGCGGCTCGCAAGGGAATCGTCGCGGAAGAGCTTGATGGGGCCAACAAAGCGGACGACCCTGAACTGGCCCGTTTGGCGGAACACCTTGTTGAAGCGCTGAAGGAAAGCGGTTCCGTGGGTTCAGCGACGGGCATCTCCCTGGAAGATGTCGAGGCGGTTAACGTTCGCCTGAAGCGCATCACATCCAGTGGAACCGGGATCTCGATCAAGAGATCGAAATTCGAGGGCGACATCGAAGCAGAAGACGTCTCGGCTGGAGGGCAGCCGCCGGGAAAACCCGAGCGGAAGTAGAAACAGGCAGCGAACCTGCTTCCGATTCTGCGATGCTGCGGATCAAAGACTCGCAAGTCCGGGACATCATTATCAAACGGGGGCTGAGCGAAGCGGAGATCGCCGCTCTTGTTCGTGCGTGGTGGAGCGAGGAAGGGCCCCTCGTGGAGAAACTTGCCGAGATCAGCCGCGATCTCGGCACCACGCAGAGTGCGACACGAAACTTCTTCCGGATTCTCGGCACCGAAGACGTTCCTTCCGGCAAGCTCCTGGACGCATTGGCCGATATTGCCGAACGGCACAAGGCGCTGTTGCAGCGACTGGCTGTCCTGAATCCAGAGGATGAAGCGGCGCGCGAGCGCGTGCTTGCGGCTCGGTCGGCCATTGGCCGCGGCGATTATGATCGGGCCGACCAGTTTCTCGCAGAGGCAGAAGCGCTCGAACTCGGTGCGATCCATCAGGCTGAGGAACTGGAACGTCAGGCCCGCGACGCCGCCAGCCGCCGCCGCCACAGTGCCGCGGAGATCCTTGCTGAACGCGGCGAACTGGCGCTGGCGCAACGAGGCTACCTTCAGGCTGCCGAACATTTCGAGAAAGCAAGCGAAGTGATCGGAGCGTCACTTCGTGTGGCGCGGGTGAATTACCTCAACCGGTGTGCCGGGGCGCTCCGACGCCATGGAGTCGAGAAAGACGGAACGGCCCTGCAAGACTCGATCGCGATTTTACGACGAGCCCTCAGCGAGGTGTCCCGCGAGCAGCTTCCGCAGGACTGGGCGATGACCCAGAACAACCTGGGCATCGCGCTTGCCGAGCAGGGCACGCGGACCAGGGGCGGGTACCGCGCCGCGCTCGAGGTCAGAACCCGCGAACATCTTCCGCAGCAGTGGGCCGCGACCCAGAACAACCTGGGCGCCGCGCTTGCCGAGCAGGGCACGCGGACCGGGGGCGGGGAGGGTGCGGCGCTTTTGGCGGAGGCGGTGACGGCGTACCGCGCCGCGCTCGAGGTCAGAACCCGCGAACAGCTTCCGCAGGACTGGGCGATGACCCAGAACAACCTGGGCGCCGCGCTCCGGAACCAGGGCACGCGGACCGGGGGCGGGGACGGTGCGGCGCTTCTGGCGGAGGCGGTGACGGCGTACCGCGCCGCGCTCGAGGTCAGAACCCGCGAGCAGCTTCCGCAGGACTGGGCGATGACCCAGAACAACCTGGGCATCGCGCTTGCCGAGCAGGGCACGCGGACCGGTGGCGCGGAGGGTGCGGCGCTTCTGGCGGATGCGGTGACGGCGTACCGCGCCGCGCTCGAGGTCTACACCCGCGAGCAGCTTCCGCAGGACTGGGCGATGACCCAGAACAACCTGGGCATCGCGCTTCGGAACCAGGGCACGCGGACCGGGGGCGCGGAGGGTGCGGCGCTTCTGGCGGAGGCGGTGACGGCGTACCGCGCCGCGCTCGAGGTCAGAACCCGCGAGCAGCTTCCGCAGCAGTGGGCGATGACCCAGAACAACCTGGGCGCCGCGCTTGCCGAGCAGGGCACGCGGACCGGGGGCGCGGAGGGTGCGGCGCTTCTGGCGGAGGCGGTGACGGCGTACCGCGCCGCGCTTGAGGTCAGAACCCGCGAGCAGCTTCCGCAGGACTGGGCGATGACCCAGAACAACCTGGGCATCGCGCTTGCCGAGCAGGGCACGCGGACCGGGGGCGCGGAGGGTGCGGCGCTTCTGGCGGAGGCGGTGACGGCGTACCGCGCCGCGCTCGAGGTCAGAACCCGCGAGCAGCTTCCGCAGGACTGGGCGATGACCCAGAACAACCTGGGCAATGCGCTCGTCATTCTCGGAGAGCACGACAAAGACGTCGAAAGAGTGAAGGAGGGGCGACGCCTCGTGAACGCCGTTTTCGATTTTTTGATGCAGACGGGTCAGGAGCAATATCGACTGCACTTCGACGAGCGTATCCGCGAAATCGACGGAATCATAGCCGGAGTAGAGAGTCTCGATCGTGGCGGATGAAGCGCCTGCCTCCCCCCTCGTTGCGTCATCCGCCATGCATCCCTTCCGCCGGCCCTCGGATCGTCGCCATCGGCAGGAACAGCCGCCGGCCCGCACCCGCGAACGGGATTAGCCCGTACTTGCGATGGAACGCGGCGGCGGCATCGTCTTTCGCATCGACAATCACCGCGTGGACCGCGAGTGTTTGCGTCGCGAGCAGGATGCGGTTCAGGGCATCCATGAGCAGGAAGGCGCCCAGCCCTTTCCCCTTCATGCGGCCGCGCCGCCGCGCCCGATGGGGTTCATACAACAGAAACCGAGATCGCAGACACTCCCGGTGACCGGTCGCCCGGCCGTCCGGCGCGAGATGACATGCCGGAAAGCGGAGCAGGGGATCGATTGGCGGTGCAAACATTATCGGAACCACGCCAAACCCGGTCGCTCCTGTCCTGGCGCGCGCTACACGTTCTGGCGCTGGTTGCTGCCATCGCCATTTCGGTCACGGGCTGGTCAGATTTTGTCGAGCGCGAGCTCATCGACCTGCGCTTCAAGTTGTTTGCGCAACCGGCCGATCGGGATCTCGTCGTCGTCGCAATCGATCCGCAGAGTCTGCGCGAGTTGGACGTGTGGCCATGGCCGCGCCGCTACCACGCCGAGATCATCGAACAGCTCCTGGCTGCAGGCGCCGAACAGATCGCTTTCGACATCGATTTCAGCTCGTCTTCAGCACCCGGGGATGACGAGATCCTGGAGGAAGCATTCCGTTCAGCCAGTGGACGCGTCACCCTGACCGTCCACAAGCAGCTCGTCCGCACGGGCGACGGGGTCGAACTCGTCCATACGGAGCCGCTGGCCTCGTTCAGGCCTTACGTCAACCTGGCGAGCGCCAATGTCTATCCCGATGACGACGGCGTGATTCGACAGATGCCGACCTCCGACACCTGGCGCGGAGAAAGATTGCCGACGATCTCCGCCAGCCTCGCCGGCGCAGATTCTTCAGCGCCGCCGTGGTTCTACATCGACTACGCCTTCGATCCTCTTTCGATGCCGGTGCTGTCGTATTCGGATGTGCTGGCAGGGCGGTTCGATGCGGAGCGGGTTCGGGGCAAGCGTATCATCGTCGGGGCGACCGCCATCGAGATGGGCGATCAACTTCCAGTCCCTGTTCACGGTTCCATAAGCGGCGTCTTCATTCACAGCCTTGCCTATCAGTCGTTGACGCAGGGACGGACGCTCCAGTTCGTCAGCGGCCTGCCGTTGACCCTCGCGATCGGAGTCATTGCCCTCCGCTTCGGCCAGCATTTGGCAAGACGCTCCTGGGCTTTCACGGCGCTCTTCACGGCCGCTGCCGTCTTTCTCGTCATCGCCGCGGCGAGCGTGCTGCAGTTGGCCGCACCGTTGATCCCGGAAGTCATGCCGACCATCGCATTTCTGGCGCTTCTGTTTCCGATCGAGCTGATCAAACGCATCGACCAGCAAGCCGTTCGCATCCTCTTCCAAGGGCTGCAGCTGCGGCGCACGAGCGCCATGATGCAGACCATCGTCGACAACACCTTCGACGGCATTCTGATCATTCGTCGCGACGGCTCGATGGAGATGGCCAATCCTGCCGCAACGGCGATCTTCGGGGTTCCCGGCCACGAGCTTACGAACCTCCGTGTCGGACGGCTCATCCCGGATCTTGTCGGGCAGGATCGGTCTCACCTCGATATTCCGGAGTTGCAGGTGGGTGTGCATGAGTTTCGCGCGAGGCGGCCGGACGGGACGACCTTCCCGGTGGAATTGGCAACCAGCGAGATGCGGGCGGGGGAAGAGCAGTTCTGGGTCGTTCTGGTGCGCGACATCACGAAGCGAAAGGCATACGAGGCGCAGATCAGGCACCAGGCCCTTCACGACGGCTTGACCGGACTTCCCAACCGGACCTTGTTGATGGATCGCCTCCGCCTTGCGATGGATGCCGCCGTCAGAGACGGGAAACCTCTGTCATTGCTCTTGTTGGATCTGAACCGGTTCAAGACGATCAATGACACGCTGGGACACGATGTGGGTGATGAGCTTCTTTGCGAGGTCGGGAAGCGATTGTGTGCGCCGCTCCGGCGGGCGGACACGGTGGCGCGGCTGGGAAGTAACGAGTTCGCCATCTTGTTGCCGGCGGTGATGGACATGCCCGGCACCCTGGCCGTGTGCAACAGAATACAGGAGTCATTCAAGGCTCCGTTCCAGCTTTCCGACCTTTCGCTCGAAGTCGGGGTCAGCATCGGTGTCGCCTTGTTTCCGGATCATGCCACCGAGCCGGCGCGCCTCCTTCAGTGTGCGGACGTTGCCATGTTCATGGCCAAGCGGCGACAGCTCGGGAGCGCCGTGTACGATGCCCAGCAAGACGCGAACACCATCCGGAACCTGACGCTGACCGGCGAACTTCGCCGGGCGATCCATAACGGGCAACTTTCGTTGGTCTATCAGCCGAAGATCGACCTGAAAACGCAGCGCGTTCGCGGCGTGGAAGTGTTGTCGCGCTGGCGGCATCCGACGCACGGCTCCATCCCGCCCGACGAGTTCATCCCACACGCAGAGGTAAGCGGCCTGATTGGACCGATCACGGAGTGGGTGCTGGCGACGGCAATGAGAGAGATGTCCGCGTTGCAGCAAGCAGGGTTTGCGCTCGACCTCGCGGTCAACTTCTCGCCTCGCGTGTTGCAGGATGATGCCCTGCCACAGATGGTCGCCGACAGCATTCGAACGGGGCGCCTGGACGCGCGTCGACTGACCCTGGAAATCACCGAGAGCTTCTTGATGGATGATCCGGAAGACCGGCTTCGCATCATCAACGGTCTTCGCGACGTCGGGGTCCGGCTTTCGATCGACGACTTCGGCACCGGCTATTCATCGCTTTCATACCTGAAGCGCCTGCCATTGGACGAGTTGAAGATCGACAAGGGGTTCGTCATGAACATGCACGAAGACCAGGGCGATGCCACGATCGTGCGTTCGACCGTCGATCTTGCTCACAACCTGGGGCTCAAGGTGGTCGCCGAAGGTGTCGAAACACGGGAGCACGTGCAAATGCTGCAGGCGCTCGGCTGTGACATCGGCCAAGGCTATCTGTTCAGCCGACCGCTTCCGGCGGACCAACTGCAATGTTGGCTTCGGGACTCTCCCTGGGGCTTTGGCCGCGCGGCCGCGCCTGCTGTTGAAGCAGTACCATCCTGATCAAGGACCGACACGTCCCGGTTACGGGCCGCACCGCTGGCCGCGGTGGACGCTTCGCCTTGCCCGCGGCGGCGACCGGCTTGCCTCTGACGCCGTGAAAACACGAGGCGAGCCTCCGTTGCCACAAATGTGCGGGTCTCACGGACCAGTCCGGGACCCTTCATGCCGAACCGGACTTGGGAGACGAGGACTCCGGAGAAGAGGACAGGGCGCTGCGACGTTCTGATCGGGGCTGCGGCGCAATTCCGAGACTCGATGCTCAACCCGTCAAGGCCTCAGACCGTTCGCGGTCCGAGGCGCCTGACGCGGCCATCCACGGGCTTTTCAGGCCCCCTTTCCCTTACCCCTTGCCGTTGCCCTTGCCATTGCCCTTGCCATTGCCTTTCCCGGGGTTGTCGTTCGGTCCGTAGGCCTGGCCGTTGCCGTTGCTGTGCGGATTGCCCCCGGGGCTCCTGACGATGCCGTGGCCGTTGCTGGCCGGGTTGCCGCCGGCGCCCCAGCCCCGACCGTTGCTGCCGCTGCTCGGGTTGCCGCCGACGCCCCAGCCCCGGCCGTTGCTGCCGCCCGGGTTGCCGCCCGCGCCCCAGCCCCGGCCGTTGCTGCCGCTGCCCGGGTTGCCGCCGGCGCCCAAACCGACGCCGTACCCGGCGCGGTCGCCTTTGTTCGCCATCCGCCCGCTCGACCTGCCGGGTCGTGCGTCGCGAACAAGCCCGTCCGTGAGTTCGGCGACATCGACGGCGGCTCCGCCGAGGGTCCGCGTCAGCTTCCATACCTTGGCGTTGCCGACCGCTTGCGGTTTCTGCGTCTGTTGGCCGTTGTTCTGCGCCTCGTTGATGCCGGTGTCCCTGGGGTTGTCGTTCGGCACCGATTGGTCCGAAGTTTGGCGCGACCCGCCGACGATCGATACGCCGGAGCCTTTACGCGGCGATACCAAGGCCGTCTCGCCAGGCCGGAGGAGTCGAGATTGATTGCTGGCGAAGTCGCTGACGCGCACGGCGCCCTCGACCAGATGCACCGAAGCAGCGCCGTCCCGGACACTGACGTTGAACGTCGTACCCTTGACGACTGCGGCGAGATAAGGCGTTCGCACCTCGAAGTGTTCGGTCCGCCGCTTGTCCACTTTCAAGAAAAGGGCGCCGAGACTTTGGACGATGGTCGTCCGCGCACCATCGTTGCCGCTGACCGGCACCTCCATGCTGCTGTCCGGCGCAAGCGTCACGGTGCTCCCATTGTTCGCAAACTTTGCCCTCCCCGACGGGCCGGAACTGAGACGGCTTCCGGGTTCCACTCGGTCTCCTTTCCTGAGGTACCCGGATCTTTCCAGCGCACGCTCGACGCTCACTTGTCCCTGCACGTCCAAGACGACCCATGGATCGGATTGGCCGGCGTTGGCGCGATCGCTTCCGCTCGCGAAGGCAGTCGCTGCGAACGCCAGGAAGACCAAAGACGCTTTGGTCCGAATTTTCAGAGACATGAGGGGCTCCTGTTTTCCGTAACCCGCTGCTGACAGCCGGCTCGTGTGCGCCCTGGTTGGGTTTGGCCATCGCAGTCGCATCGCCGATGCACGCAGCTTCCACGGTCAAGGTATACCACCAGTCGGGGGTATAATTCTGTGACAGCCATCACATGAACTTAAATAAACGTTTATATACACGCACGAAAACTGCAAAAAAATTGGCTAAAATTGCTTTGTTATAAGATCATATTCTGCTACAAGCTGGTGACTTCTGTAGATCGCTGATGATACGTTCGATATTTGTAAGCGTTTACTTGAAATTATCGCCGAAACACGTGGCAACTGTCTTTTTTCGCTATCGGTCGATAGAGCCAGTTCGCTTTACGGCCAGGCTTCGGACACGCGCTCACGGATACGCTCTTGTTGAATGCGGGCATTGATTAACCCATTTGGGGTATATTAGGCATCGCCTCCGCGGATGCTCTGGGCGTGGTCACCAAAGTCGGGCCCCCGACGGCTACGCCCTGCCTGACACGAAATTGATCAACGTAGATGCCGTGAGGCCGGCATCGCTCGTGTTGTGTGATGACGACAGGTGATTTGTGAGAACCGGCGAAATGGCCCGGCTGAGTGCGACAAGGCTCGGCGTTTCTGTGCTTCTGGTGATGATTGGTTGCGTTTCCGGCTTTGGCCAAGAAATCAGCGCGCCGTTGCTCCGCACGGAGAATGCCGCCGACATCGTGCGGCGCATCAACGAGCGGGAGGCGCCGGTCCCGCCTCCCGAGCCCGAGTTGCCATCTCCTCCTACAGCCGTCGTGGAGGAACTCGAGACGATCGAATTTGTTCTCGCGGCCGTGTCGATCGAGGGGGCAACGGTGTTCACGGCGGAAGATTTTGCGCCCCTTTACGACGAGTTCTTGAGCCGCCGCGTCACCACGGCGGACGTCAGTGGAATCCTCGATCGAATGACCGGGCTCTACCGGGAGAAGGGCTATTTTTTGTCGCGAGCGGTGGCCCCTCCGCAGGACCTGCAAGCGGGGATTCTGCGCATCGTCGCTATCGAAGGCTATGTGGAGAGCGTGGTGTTCGAGGGAGGCGCCGGCGAAAACGCCCTCCTCGGCCCCTATGCCGAGCGGATCGTCAGAGAACGTCCCCTACGCCTCGATGCCCTTGAACGGGCCATTCTGCTGATCAATGACATCGGCGGCATCACGGTCTCGGCGAGATTGAGGCCGAAGGACGAGGCGCGCGGGATCTACGAACTGATCCTGTCCACCGAATACGACGCCGTCGATGCATTCGCCTCCTTCGACAATCGCGGGACGGAAGGCGTCGGTCCACTGCAAGCCTGGTTCGGCGGCGGGCTCAATACGGTGCTCGGACGTCGCGAGAGGCTGCAAGCGACGGTACTCACCGTGCCCGACAACCCTAGGGAACTCAAGTACGGGTCGCTGTCGATCGAGAAGCCGGTCGGTTTCAACGGGACAAACCTCTCGCTGTTCGGGTACCTGAGCGACGTCAACGAAAGCGCGGCACTGCAGCCGGATCCGCAAAGCCGGGCGGTGCTGCTGTCGTTCCGGATCTGGCACCCGCTGATTCGCTCCCGGCGGCAAAACCTGTGGCTATCGGGGAATTTCGACCTGCTCAACTCGGAGCAGGAACTGAACGGTGCGACAGTGCTCAAGGATCGTGTTCGGGTTCTTAGTGCGAGAGCAGACTACAATCTTGTCGATTCGTTTGGCGGCGCGACGTTTCTCACGACCCAGGTCAGTCAGGGGGTCGGCATTCTGGGGGCCGGCGAGGTGGATGCCGCGCTGCGATCCCGCGCGGGTGGTCGGCCCGACTTCACGAAGTTCAACTTCGGCGTCACGCGGCAACAGGGGTTAAGCGAGAACTTCGGCCTGCAATTCGATGCTGCGGGCCAAATTTCCCTTCACCCCCTGCTTTTCCCGGAGCAGTTCGCGGTGGGTGGCAGCCGTTTCGGCCGTGCTTACAACTTCTCGGAAATCGCAGGCGAGCATGGCGTGGCCGCAGCGGTCGAACTCAGGTACGGACGTGACGTCGGCGAACCCTGGCTCGAGGCCTTCCAGGTGTACGGGTACTACGATTTCGGCGCGGTCTGGAACGAGGTGCGCGGCGCGGGCACGATACGGGACTCGCTCGCTTCCGCGGGAGCGGGCGTCCGCTTCACGCTCCTTCCCGGACTGCGCACCGACATCCTCGTCGCCAAGCCGCTCACACGCCCGGTTTTCGATCAGGGCAACAAGGATGTGCGCGCCTTCGTCATCGTGAGCGCAGACTTCTGATCCGCGTTTCCGAAGCCGCCACAGCCATCGCGCCGTCATCGCGCTGGTCGAAGTCTTGTTCCAGACGTGGGGACAGCCCTGGGTGGCTCAGGACCGCGCGGGCGTCGTCGGTAATGTCGCGACGTTCTTGCCCGTGAGATGTGGTCGGCTCAGAAAATAAGCACGAGCAGGCCAATAACGACGAGCAGACCGATCAGAAAGATAACACCAATGGTGCCACCAATGAACTTGAGCATCCCGATCCCTCACTTCTTGCCGCGGAGGGCGTCCTTGGCCTTGCCTACGCCTTTCTGGACCTTGCCCTCGGTCTGATCGGCCTTGCCGCTGCGCTGCGTCTCCTTGTCGCCGGTCGCCTTGCCGACCGTTTCTTTGGCCGAGCCGATAACGTCCTTGGCTTTTCCTTTGGTGCGGTCTTCATCCATCGAGTTTCTCCTTCATCGTGTGCAAGGAGCAACGCGAAGAGCGGCGTCAAGTTCCACGTCCGTCGCTATCAGGGCGCCTCGTACGCGCCTCCTCCGAATGTCGCGATCTGCGGGCAACTCGGCTCTCCACCATGTTTCCCGCCATGTTTCCCACCATGTTTCGTGAAACCGGCTCCGGGACCAATAATCTTCTTTCCACTTCTCTTCCCGGCCCTTGTTGGCGCGCCTCAGACGCAGTAGTATGGGGTAGTAGGGGGGAGAATAATAAACAAGAACTGCCCTCGCAAAGAACGTAGCCAGCCGGTTTGGCGGGGAGGCGCTGGTGGCCAGACAGTTCGGGACGTCGTTTGTATCTTTGCTTTATTTTGCCAGGTGGCGGTGATGCCCCGAAAGGCATCGGCGAGAAGTCCGTCGGCCCGACACCTCCGGCCCGGCGCCCCTCCCGACTGGCCTTGAACGGGGAAGGCAATGGCAAAAGGCGGGGCACACGAACCGGCTGTAGTCCCGGGCGAACGGGGTCGGCGGGTCATCGCGATCTTTTCCGATGGCACGGGTAACAGTTCGGGCAAGCTGTTCAAGACGAATGTCTGGCGTCTCTACAAGGCGCTCGACACGGATCCGGTGACCGCGGACCAAGCGGCCGCGGGAGAGGCGGAGCAGATCGCCCATTACGACAACGGCGTCGGCACGTCGACGTTCCGCCCTCTGATGCTCCTCGGCGGTGTTTTTGGCGTCGGTTTGAAGCGCAATGTCCTCGACCTCTACACGTTTCTCTGCCGAAATTACCGGGAGGGCGACGACATATATGCCTTCGGGTTCAGTCGCGGCGCATTCACCATTCGCCTGGTGATCGGGATCGTTGTCCAGCAAGGACTCGTCCCGTACTCGGGCGAGGCGCAACTCCAGCGCGATGCTCGCGACGCCTATCGTGCCTACCGCAAGCGCTTCAATCCACCGGGATCTCAGTTCCTAAGGTTGCTCTTCCTCCGCAGTTTGCGCTGGCTCCGCGACGCGATCCTCCGGCTTTGGCGCAATCTGACCGGCAAACCGCTCTACTCGAGGGAGAACAATATCCCCATCGGGAAAATTGCGTTTGTCGGCCTCTGGGACACCGTGGCGGCTTATGGCTTGCCGATCACCGAGATGTCCCGCGGCATCGATCGCTGGGTCTGGCCGCTGTCGATGCCGAACTATAAGCTGTCCCCGAAAGTCCAGAAGGCGCGTCATGCGCTGGCACTGGATGACGAGCGCGACACCTTTCATCCGCTGCTCTGGGACGAAGAGGAGGAGGAGAGGCTTGAGGACGCGGGCGAAATCCAGCCCGGCCGCATGCGCCAAGTCTGGTTCGCGGGCATGCACTCGAACGTCGGGGGGGGCTATCCGGACGACGCGCTGGCGTTCGTCTCGCTGAACTGGATGATGAAGGAGGCCGGAGCCGGCCTGCGCCTCAGGCCCGAAGCCGTCATGGAGGTCCAGGGGGCGCTCAACGAGTTCGGGCCGTTGCACGATTCCCGCCGCGGCCTCGCCAGCTATTACCGGTATCAGCCGCGCAAGATCCGGGCCCGCAAGGATCTGCCCGACCCGACCTCGTTGATCATGGTCGATCCGGTTCGGGATCAGCGCGCGCAGCTCAAGTCGGTGGTGGTCCACGAGAGCGTGGTCAACCGGATCCGATCCGGGACGGACGCGTATGCCCCCATCGTTCTGCCTGAAGCTTATAGCGTCGCCCTTGCCGACGGCGGGATCGTCCCCGCGCCCGAGACCGACGCCGGGGAACGGGCCCGACAGCAGGAATGGGTGTGGAACGTCGTCTGGCGCAGACGGATCAGCTATTTCACGACCGTGAGCATGTCCCTGTTGCTCGCTCTTATGCCGGTAATCAACGCGGTATTGCCGCCGTCGGCTTGCGCGGGTCCACAATGCCTCCTGGTTCCGGTGATTTCGGCCGCCGGAACGATTTTGCCCGGCTTCGTCCAAATATGGATCGAGGCTTTCACGGCAAGGCCCGGCCTCTTCGCGGTGCTGGTGATCGCCATATTGCTGCTGCTGTCCACCAGCACGCGGCTGCAGACGCGCATCCACGACCGGATGCGCGCGCTCTGGGCAAAATCCCTTGGGCGGCCCGGCATGCCGCCGGCGCCGCGGGGTGACCCCTGCCGGAGCGCCGCCTATCGGGTTCGGGCGAATCCGGTCTACCAGAGATTTTTCCGGTACCTGAAATGGCGGCTGGTTCCATTCTTGTTTGGCTTGCTCGTGCTGGGCATGGGAGTGGTTCTGTTGCTGGCGGTGCCCTTCACCGTGACGCACCGGGTTTCGATCGCTGTTGGCGAAAGATCGGAACTATTCTGCACGCTCGGCCCGGCGGAGCCCGTTGCCGCGCCGGTCACCGTGCCGGAGCTGTTCACCATCAGCGACCGCTGCTGGTCCACCGGGCTCGCGGTGACCGAGGGACTCCGGTACCGGGTCACACTCACTGTCAGGGATGCTTGGCGGGACGAAGGCATCGCGGCGGATCCCGTTGGTTTCGAATCCGAGAAATTGCCCTGGTACCTGCGGCCGGCCGCCTTCTTGCGCCGCTCGCCGGCGCACCGTTGGCTCCAGCCGATCGTCAAGGTCGTGCCGGACTGGACGCTGTTCAGCCATAGTCAAGCACTCGAGGTCGAGCGCGTCGATCCTCACGATCTGGTCTACGTCGCGGAGTTCGAAGCGGCCCGCTCCGGCGCCGTCTTTCTGTATGTCAACGACGCGATCAATCCCTGGAGCTCGCGCGACCGGTTCTATGCGAACAATGTGGGCAGCACCGAGATCCGCCTGGAGCTCGTGCAATAGTCCAAGGGGCTGACTGTCACGGGTTTTAGCGGTCGCCGTGAAACTCCGACGCGATCTCGTCACCAAGCGCCTTCCTGCTCCCCAAGGAGCCCGGCAAGGCAGCCACCAATTCGAGGGAGGCTCAACAACGATATCCCCGGTCATGGCGTATCACTCCTTCCCGGAAGAATGTGGCGGGCTCCCAGCCCAACGTCGTCCCTTCACGCACTTCAGGCCATAGGTCGGACACTGCCTGTAGGACACTGGCCGTTGCACGCACCGACGAAGCCCATCGACCGCGCTCGGGCTAGACCGCAAGGCCCGTGTCGGTTTCGTCCAGACATAACATCCTCAATGATGTTGATATCGCCCGATGATAAATATTGCGTGGCTAAATAATAGCTATTCGATAGCTATTATTTGTTGACATTTTCCGATCCGGCTGCTATGTTGAGCATGGATAAGGAGGCTCGCATGAATGGCAAACGGACCATGACGCTCAACCTGACAGAGCCAGAAATGAGGGCTCTGGAAGACTTGTCGGCGAAAAAGGACCTCAGCAAGACGGCCGTGTTGCGCCAAGCCCTGAGGCTCTACCAGCTCATCGAGACTCGGGTTGAGGCGGGAGAAAGGTTCTTCTTCGAGAACGAGACGACCAAGGAAAAAGCGGAGGTTATGCTGCTGTGACGATAGAATCATCGACTGTCTATTTGTTAGAAGTAGAGAGTGGATATGCCGTAGAAGCAAAGCTGCGTGACGCGATATCGGAGGACCAGCTCCGAGATTGGGAAGACCATTGGCAACCGGCTTTGTGGATTGCGCTGTTGCGGCTTGATGCCGAAGGGGTGCGGCAAGTAAGGCCACAAAGCGCCCACTGGAACTGGCAAACCAAAATGGAACGCATCCGGGGCCTTCTTGCGCATCAGACCTTCTGCATTGTGTGTGACGGGATAACGCAGGGCATGATGCAGGTTGATTTGACACGGACGTCCCGGATCGAAAGCCAAAGGGCGAAGCCACTGGTTTATGTCGATTACCTAGAGAATGCCCCGTGGAACAGGCCGGAGCTTTATAACCCCGCCCGTTACCGGGGCGTCGGAAGTATGCTGATAAGAGCGGCGATCGAGCTGAGCCTGCAGGAAGAGTTTCAGGGACGGATCGGTCTTCACTCGCTGCCGCAGGCTAACAACTTTTACGGAAGGAAATGCGGCATGACGGATCTTGGTCCGGATGCTGCCTATCAAGGCCTCCGCTACTTTGAGATGACCCCCAAACAGGCACGGTCATTCATTGAGACAGGAGAAGAGAAAGGAAGGAGCACATGAAACTGGAGGTGACAAAGGAGTGGTGCATGGCCAGGGCTCAGATCGAGGGAGATTCTGAGATCGGGGCTGGCCTTCTCGCCTTGGACACTAATGCGGAAAGCCCCGCGCCACACCATGGAGAAGAAGCTCAGATTGCATTTGGCCGGTTCGTTCGGCTGATGCGGAGAAAGAAAGAGCTAAGCGTGGAGGAGCTGGCAGCAACGGCGGATGTCGATCTTGGCGAACTTGTCAGCATAGAAGATGACGCGCACCACAAACCGGAGCCGAGAACGGTCTATCAGCTCGCACGAGCGTTTGATGTTCCGAACACGAAGCTTTCGCAGCTGGCCGGACTGGCCATTGCCAAAGATGTTCGGTTCAAGCAGGAAGCCATGCGTTTTGCAGCCCGGTCGGAACCGATCGAAAAGCTGACGCCGGAAGAGAACGCCGCTCTGGAAAGCTTTATTATGGTGTTGAGTGACAAAAGCGAACCAGGTGACAAAGCGCGTTGAAAAATATCATTCTCTCGCCGCGAACGGCAGCTGACATAAATAAACGCGTGGAAAAGGTTTTTGAGGGGGCTCGGGAATCCCGAGCCCCCTCTGCGCTCGACCTTCTCCCGTCGTCGAACGAGGCAATGTAGCGGGCGTGGCCGCTATCGGTCCCGCGGCCGCTGCCTCGCCGGCATGAGCGCCTTTGCCGCAGGCGATCCTGACGCGGGGATCGGACCCGCCCGTGAGTGGGTCGCTGGCGCGGGTTTGGTGGCTGACCCTCGGGCACGGGCGGGGTATATAGTTCGTAGCATCGCGCCGCACCGGGCTGGAAGGCGATGCCGTGGGACGCCATGACCGGCGGAACGATCCCCGAAGGGCAGGTACGGAATGTCGCGGTTCATCGAGGACCTGCTGCGCTCGCGCGGCGGGGAGAAGTTCAAGCTCCACGAGCAGTTGATGAACACGCAGATGGTGCGTGTTCTGAAGACCATCGGGTTCGATCGGCACTATACGCGCGGGGTGGGACCCTACCTGTTCGACGAGCACGGCGATAGATATCTCGATCTGCTGAGCGGGTGGGGGGCGCTGGCGCTCGGCCGCAACCATCCGGTGGTCAACGGCGCGTTGCAGGAGGTGATGGAGGCCGAGCTTCCCAACCTGGTGCAGATGGACGTCTCGCCGCTGAGCGGGTTGCTTGCCGAAGCCCTGCTCGCGACGGCGCCGGGCGACGGCCTCGAAAAGGTGCTGTTCGCCAACTCGGGGACCGAGGCGGTGGAAGCGGCGATCAAGCTCGCCCGCTACGCCACCCGCCGCGACGGCCTTATCCATTGCGACCACGGGTTCCACGGGCTCACCATGGGCTCGCTGTCGTTGAACGGCGACGCAACGTTCCGCAACGGCTTCGGGCCGCTGCTGCCGGACTGCCACATGGTGCCGTTCGACGACCTGGAGGCGCTCGAGGCCGCACTTCGTCGGCGCACGGCGGCGGCGTTCGTGGTGGAGCCGATCCAGGGCAAGGGCGTCAACATCCCGTCCGACTCGTACCTCCCGGAAGCGAAGCGGCTCTGCGAACGCTACGGCACGGTGTTCATCGCGGACGAGATCCAGACCGGCCTCGGCCGCACCGGAGCGATGTGGGCTGTCGAGCACTGGGGCGTCGAGCCCGACATGCTGGTGACCGCCAAGGCGCTGTCGGGCGGGCAGATCCCGGTGGGCGCGGTGCTGAGCCGGAAGCGGATCTACAACGCGGTGTTCGACCGCATGGAGCGGGCGGTCATTCACGGCTCCACGTTCGGCCAGAACAACGCCGCCATGGCCGCCGGCCTCGCCACCCTGCATGTCCTGAAGGAGGAGCGGCTGGTGAGCCACGCCAAGGCCATGGGGGAGCGGCTCATGGCTGCCATGGCGCCGTTCGTCGAGCGCTACGAGTTCGTCAAGGACGTGCGCGGCAAGGGCCTGATGATCGCGCTCGAGTTCGGGCCGCCGCAGAGCCTCAAGCTGCGCGCCTCGTGGGCGATGCTGGAGAAGGCGGACAAGTCGCTGTTCAGCCAGATGGTGCTGGTGCCGCTGTTCGCGAAGCATCGCATCCTCGCCCAGGTGGCCGGCCACGGCATGCATGTGATCAAGCTGCTGCCGCCGCTGGTGATCGACGAGGCCGACGTGGCGTGGACGGTCGCGGCGTTCGATGACGTCATCGCCGACTGCCACAAGGTCCCGGGATCGATTTGGAGCCTCGGCACCACGCTGGCCGGACATGCCATCGCCGCACGGCGCTGACGCTGCAGCAACGGTGCCGCGCCCGAGCCTGCGGCATCCGCTGATGGGGGCGCGTCTCACGACGTTGCTCCGCGTCCTCCGCGATTATGGGCCGGTCGCGCCGGAGCATCGGCGGCTGGTCGCGATGATGGTGCTGAGCGCCGCCGCCCGATCGCCGTTCCGGCTGTGGGAGGCGGCCAGGTTTGCGCGCCTCAGGCGTTCGCGATCGCCGCCGGAGCCGCCGCTGTTCATCATCGGCCACTGGCGCACCGGCACCACGCATCTGCACGGCCTGATGGGCTGTTCCCCCGCGTTCGGGCACATCTCCCCGATCGCGAGCGGCCTGCCCGACGAGCTCCTGACCCTAGGCACATGGTTGCGGCCGCTGCTCGAACGGGCCCTGCCGGAGGATCGGGAGGTGGATCGGGTGGCGGTGACGCCGACCTCGCCGCAGGAGGACGAGATCCCGCTCGCCAACCTGCAGAACCTCTCGGTTTTTCACGCCGTCTACTTCCCCCGACACTTCCAGGCGCTGATCGACCGCGGCGTGTTCCTGGATGGGGTCGGCGAGCCGCAGATCGCCCGATGGGCGCGGCTGGCGAAGGAGTTCGCGGACAAGGTCGCGATTCACCAGGGCGCGTCGCGGATCGTCATCAAGAACCCGGTCTACACCGGCCGCCTCGCGCGGCTGTGCGGGATCTGGCCTGGCGCGCAATTCATCCATATCCGCCGCAACCCGTACGAGGTGTTCGTCTCCACGCGGCGCTACTACCGGACCCTGTTGCCCAAGCTGGCTTTGCAGCCGTTCGCGGAGATCGACATCGACGATTTCGTTCTCACCACCTTCACCCGCCTGATGGACGCGTTCGAGGCAGAACGCGGGTGTCTCTCCGCCCGGCACCTCGTCGAGGTCAGCTATGAGCGCCTGTGCCGGGATCCTGTCGCGGTGCTCGCCGACATCCACGCCCGGCTGGGCCTCCCGGCGTGGGAGGCGACGCGCCCCCGCCTGGCTCAGTATTTGGCGACGGTCGACGGCTACCGCACCAATGCCGATCCCATCTCCGCCATCGACCGCGCCAAGGTCGACGCCCGCTGGCCGGACGCCGTCGCGGCCTGGGAGCGGATGGCGAAGTAGCATTGCCAATGCCCGGAGGTCGGCGGTGCGGCGATTGCATCGTTTTTCCTCATCCGTTACAACGCTTCTGCTTTGTGGACAGGCGGGGGAGAATGACGTGAAGGTCGAACGCTATCTCGGAAAATACGGCGGACCGGTGTTCACGGTGAAACCGGACACCTCGGTCGCAGAGGCTGCGCGCCGGTTCGGCCATCCTACCGGCGGCAAACGCTTCTCGGTTTCGGTTGTCGTCGACGATAGCGAGCGGCTGCTCGGCATCATCTCGTTGGGCGACATCGCCCACGCCCTCGGCCTGCATGAAGAGGCTGCGGCAAAGATGCAGGTCGAGGAGGTGATGACCACGGACGTCTTCACCTGTCGCGCCGACGACGTGCTGGAAGATGTGCTGAAGGGACTGGCGGAGCGCGGTATTCGCCATGCGCCGGTGGTCGACGACGGCAAGCTGATCGGCATCGTCGCGCGCCGGGAGGCGCTGGAGTTCCTTTACCAGTGGGCGCAGGTGGACGTGGATCACCTCACCGAGTGGCTGTTCAGCTCGCACGCCCGCTACTGAGCAACTGGGCGATCGCCGCTTCCGGAAGGATGGAGCTCTCGTACTGGGTCGCCTCGGCGCCCCAGGCGACTGCGGTTTCCAATGCGTCGGGCATGGTCGCGCCGGACATCAGGGCATGCACCAGGCCGGCCGCGAATGAGTCGCCGGCGCCGGTGGTGTCGATGGGCACGACCGGCTGGGCGGGCACCCGCAACACCTGGTCCTCCGCATAGGCGGCGACCCCGTCGGCGCCGTGGGTCACGATCATCCATTGCAGCAGGTCGCCGCCGACCTCCTTGCCGGCCGCCCATGGGTCCGCAAGCAACTCGCCGGTCACGTCGGACGCAGAGGCCACGAGAATGTGGGCCGGACGGGCTCCGGACATGCTCGGCGGGACGTGCGCGATGAGCAGGGAGGACTCGGCCTTCTCGCGAAGGAGCGGCGCCAGATCACGGCGGCGGCTTCGCACGTAGACACAGTCCGCCTGGAGATCGAGAAGCCTTCTCGGCGGCTCCTCCTCGTGGCTCCGCATCACGTTGATGACCGTCCGCTCGCCGTCGCCGTCGACCAGAATGATGGAGCGGGTCGAGGATTGATCGACGGGCCGCATCTGGGAGGTGTCGAGGCCGGATTCGACGAGCGCCGCCATCAGATCCCGGCCAAGTTCGTCCTGGCCGATCGAGCCGACGATGGTCACGTGATGCCCCGCCCGAACCAGAGGCACCCCGGTGCAGGCGGCGCCGCCGCCCAACCGGGGGCCTCGCCACGCGCCGGAAAGATGCGTTCCTTCACGCAGCGGTTCGTGCAGCTTGACGATCTCGTCGCGGGCCACCGATCCGAGAACCACGATGTCCGCCATTCACCCACTCCGTCCGTCATGTCGGAGGAACCTAGCCGCTGTCGGTCGACCGCCACAAGGGACTCGGACGAACCTCTTCCAAGGGAAGGGGGACGCTAGCCGGCTTGGACGCCCCTACGACGCCAGGGCGGTGCGGATCAGGAGGCCGATGACGCCGAGGGCGGCGACGCCGGCCGCCCACAGGCCGACGAACCAGGCGAGGCGGCTGGCGAGGGAGCGTCCGCTCGCGCCGGACGCGGCCATCAGTGATAACCCTCGTCGTGGCCGACCTTGCCGCGGAACACCCAGTACGCATAGGCCGTGTAGCCGAGGATGATCGGCAGCAGCACCGCGGCGCCGACCAGCATGAAGCCGAGGCTTTCGGGCGGCGCGGCGGCGCGCCAGATGGTGTAGCTGCGCGGGATGATGTAGGGATAAAGGCTGATCCCCAGCCCGACATAGGACAGCACGAAAAGGCCGAGGGCGGTGAGGAACGGGAGGACCGTTCGCCGCTGCATCAGCGACCAGGCCAGCGTCGCTGCCAGACCGGCGACCAGCAGCGGAACCGGCGACACCAGCGCGATGCTGGGCCATGAGAACCAGCGGTCCGCGATCTCCGGGTCGAGGAAGGGCGTCCAGATGCTGACGACGGCGATCAGCGCCACGACGCCGACCCCGAGCGGAAGGGCGCTGCGATACATCCGCTCTTGCAGCGGGCCTTCGGTTTTCATGATCAGCCAGCACGCGCCGAGCAACGCGTAGCCGACGACCAGGGCCGCGCCTGTCATCAGGCTGAACGGCGTCAGCCAGTCGAACCACCCGCCCGCGTAGTGCCGGCCTTCGACGGCGATGCCCTGGACGAAAGCGCCAAGGGCGATGCCCTGGCAGAAGGTGGCGACGTAGGAGCCGGCGGCAAAGCCGAAGTCCCAGAATGCCCGGTTCTCGACCGATCGGAACCGGAACTCGAAGGCGACGCCGCGGAAGATCAGGCCGATGAGCATCGCGATGATCGGCGCATAGAGGGCGGTGAGGACGACGGAGTAGGCCAGCGGGAACGCGGCCAGCAGCCCGCCGCCGCCGAGGATCAGCCACGTCTCGTTGCCGTCCCACACCGGGGCCACCGAGTTCACGACGGTGTCCCGATCGCGGGCGCCTCTGATGAACGGGAAGAGAATGCCGAGGCCGAGGTCGAATCCGTCGAGGACGACGTAGGCGAGGATCGCGAAGGCGATCAGGCACGCCCAGATGAACGGCAGGCTCGCTTCCATTTCAACGCCCTCCCATCGCCGCGGTCACGATTCATGCTCCATGGCCGGCGCCGGCGTGACGCCCGCCGAGCGGATCGGCCGGCCATGCTTCGGCGCCTCGTCGCCTTCGTCAGGCGGCGTCGCCATCATCCGCAGCATGTAGATCGCCCCGGCGCCGAACACGATGACGTAGACCACGACGAAGGCGGCGAGGGAGGCGGCGACACCCGGCGCACCGATCGGCGAGGCCGATTCCGCCGTCCGCAGCATGCCGTAGACCGTGAACGGCTGGCGCCCGACCTCGGTGGTGATCCAGCCGGCAAGTATCGCAAGGATCCCGGACGGACCCATCGCCAGCGCCCACCAGTGCAGCCAGGAGGTTGCGTACAGGCTTCCCCGCCAGCGCAAAACCAGGCTGGCGACGCCGATGGCGACCATCAGCACGCCGAGGCCGACCATGACGCGAAATGTCCAGAACACGATCTCGGCGTTCGGCCGATCGGCCGGCACCCAGTCCTTGAGCCCCTTGACCTCGCCGTCGAGATCATGGGTCAGGATCAGGCTGCCGAGCTTCGGGATCTCGATGGCGTAGCGCGTCTCCTCCGCCTCCATGTCCGGGATGCCGAACAGGATGAGGGGCGCGCCGGCGGTGGTCTCGAACAGCCCCTCCATGGCGGCGATCTTGGCGGGCTGGTGCTCCAGCGTATTGATTCCGTGGAGGTCGCCGGCGACGATCTGCAGCGGCGCCACCAGCGCCGCCATCCACATCGCCATGGAGAACATGGTGCGCGCCGGCTGGCTGAAGCGATCGCGCATCAGATGCCAGGCGCCGACCGCACCGACGATGAACGCGGTGCTGAGATACGCCGCCAGCACCATGTGCACCAGGCGGTAGGGGAACGACGGATTGAAGATCACCGCCCACCAGTCCGCCGGCACGAACTGCCCGAACTCGTTGATCGCAAAGCCGGCGGGGGTGTGCATCCAGCTGTTGGCGGACAGGATCCAGAACGCCGATAACAACGTGCCGAACGCCACCATCAGGGTCGCGAAGAAGTGGAGCCCGCGGCCGACGCGCTGCATGCCGAACAGCATCACCCCCAGGAACCCGGCCTCGAGGAAAAACGCGGTCAGCACCTCGTAGCCCATCAGCGGGCCCAGCACCGGTCCTGTCTTGTCCGAGAACACGCTCCAGTTGGTGCCGAACTGGTAGCTCATCACGATGCCGGAGACAACGCCCATGCCGAAGGCCAGGGCGAAGATCTTCAGCCAGTATTTGAACAGGCGCAGGTACACGTCCCGCCCCGTCAACAACCACAGGCCCTCGAGGACGGCGAGGTAGCTCGCCAGCCCGATCGAGATCGCCGGAAAGACGATGTGGAACGAAATGGTGAACGCGAACTGAATGCGCGCCAGCAGCACGGGGTCGACATCGAACGCAGGCATGATCATCTCGCTGGTTGCATGAGCTCGGCCGGCCAAGCCCTGGTCGGAGCGTGCCGGTTCTCATCGTCGATCAGGCGGGTCAGCCGATCAAGCTCGTCGGCTTCGGCGGTCGGCTTGTCCCGGGGGATACGATGCACCCGCGGAAACCGCATCGCGACCCCCGATTTGTGGCGCGTCGAGCGATGCAGGGAATGGAATGCGATGTCAAGCACCAGTCCCGGAGCCACCGCCCGCACCGGACCGAAGCGGCGGTCCGAGTGGAACGACGAGCGTTCGCCGTAACCGCGTTGGGCGCACATCAGCACGCAATCCACGGTCAACTCATCGCGCTTCGGCTTGAAGCATGGACCTTTGAGACGACCGGACATGCGATCGGGCTCCTGACGGCGGGTCGATACGACATATCTATGTCGGCATGACCGGCTTGCTACCGGAACCGTTCTGCGGCCGAGGGCGGCCGGCACGTGCTGCTGATCACCGCAACCGGCGGCGGCAAGGCGTTGGCCGGTTTCCTGCCGTCGATGATCGACGTCGCGGCGCATCCCGCGGCCGGTCTGCGTACCCTCTACATCTCGCCGCTGAAGGCGCTTGCGGTCGACGTGCATCCCATTCCCCGGTGCGGACGAGGTCAGGGAGCAGGCATGTGATCGGGCATCGCAAGGTCCATGTGCTCATCAGCACGGCCCTGCACGGCGCGTCGCGACCCGAAATGCAGGGTGCTTGACGCACATGTGCGTCTTCTTATATTAAGCTAGTAGAATATGTCGCGAGCCGCTTTCCTGGCTCTCCGCATCTTCCGGCGATACGTCTAACGGAAGGCAACGACCATGACAGAATTCACGCCACTCTCCGCCACGCTGGGCGGGGCCTTGATCGGCTTGGCAGCCGTCGTGTTGATGGCGACCAATGGGCGCATCGCCGGCGTCAGCGGCATCTTTTCCGGGGTGCTGCCGCCTGGAGTCGCGAACGACTGGCCGTGGCGCGCGGCGTTCGTGATCGGACTGCCGCTGGGAGCCCTCACGGTGGCCGCACTCTCGGCCGCGCCGCCGCCCATAACCTTCACGGTCGGGCTGCCGGCGTTCGCCGTCGCCGGGGCGCTGGTCGGCATCGGCACCCGGGTCGGCCACGGCTGCACCAGTGGCCACGGCGTGTGCGGCCTTGCGCGGCTTTCACCGCGGTCGTTCGCGGCGACGGCGACGTTCATGGCGGCGGCGGCGGCCACCGTCTATATTGTCCGCCATCTGGCAGGAGACTGAAGCATGGCCCGCGTTCTTGCCGCCCTGATTGCCGGCATCCTGTTCGGGGCCGGCCTCGCCATCTCGCAAATGATCAACCCGGCCAAGGTCCTGGCATTTCTCGACGTGGCAGGGGACTGGGACCCGTCGCTCGCGTTCGTCATGCTGGGCGCCGTCGCCGTCACCGCGACGGGGTATGGCCTGGTGTTCCGCCGCCGGCGGCCGCTGTTCGACTCCGGCTTCCATGTGCCGACGCGCCGCGACATCGACGCGAAGCTGATCTTCGGCGCCGCCGTGTTCGGCGCCGGTTGGGGACTGGCCGGCTACTGTCCCGGCCCGGCACTGGCTGGCCTCGCCGGCGGCGCCGCGGAAACCATCGTCTTCGTCGCGTTCATGGCGGGCGCCATGATCATGACCAACCGGGTCGGGGCCCGGTGGGGCGATCTCCGGCGTCCGGCTCCATCGCGACCTTGATCCGGGGGAGAACGCTCATGTCCGTCGGCACCGATGCGAGTTCACCCGCTGCGGCCCCGGCTGTGGGCGGACGGCCGGACGTGCGGGGGTTTTTCGACGAGGCCACTTACACCGTCAGCTATGTGGTCAGCGACCCGGCCACCTTGCGGTGCGCGGTCGTCGACCCGGTGCTGGATTACGATCCGGCCTCGGGGCGCACCCGCACCGGTTCCGCCGATGTCATCATCGCCGACATTCGCGAGCGCGGCCTCGCGGTCGAGTGGATTCTCGAGACTCATGTCCATGCCGACCATCTCACCGCCGCTCCTCATATCCAGGCGGCGGTCGGCGGGCGCATCGCCATCGGCGCCAACATCAAGACGGTGCAGGAAACCTTCGCGAGACTGTTCAACGCGGAGCCCGCGTTTGCCGCCGACGGCAGCCAGTTCGAGCGCCTGTTTTCCGACGGCGAGACGTTCAGCCTCGGCTCCCTTGATGGGCGCGCCATGCATGTGCCCGGACACACGCCCGCCTGCATGACCTACCTGATCGGCGACGCCGGCTTCGTCGGCGATACCCTGTTCATGCCCGACTACGGCACTGCCCGCTGCGACTTTCCGGGCGGTGATGCGCGCCAGCTGTACCGCTCGATCCGCCGCATCCTCGCCTTGCCGGATGAAACGCGGCTGTTCCTATGCCACGACTACAAGGCGCCGGGGCGGGACATGTACCGGTGGGAGACCACCGTCGGCGAGCAGCGCCGCCACAACGTCCATGTGCGGGACGGCATCGACGAGGAATCGTTCGTCGCCATGCGTACCGGGCGCGACGCGACCCTCGACATGCCGCGCCTCATCCTGCCGTCGGTGCAGGTCAACATGCGGGCCGGCCGGTGGCCGCCGCCCGAGAGCAACGGCACCCGCTACCTCAAGATCCCGCTCAACGTGTTCTGATCGACGCCCGATGGATGAGCCCCGCCCGCTGGGACGCTGGGCGATGCGCCTCGCGTCTTCAACAAGATATTTGCCGGCGCTGAACTGGGGGCGCGGCTATACGGCGGCTATGCTCAGCAGCGACCTTATGGCGGCGGTCATCGTCACCATCATGCTGATCCCGCAGAGCCTGGCCTATGCGCTGCTCGCCGGGTTGCCGCCTCAGGTCGGTCTCTATGCGAGCATCCTGCCGCTGCTCGGCTATGCCATATTTGGCTCCAGCCGCGTCCTGGCGGTGGGTCCAGTCGCCGTCGTCTCGCTGATGACAGCGGCGGCCGTCAGCCGGGTCGCCACCCCCGGCAGCCCGGAGTACCTGACAGCGGCGATCGCCCTGGCGCTGCTGTCGGGGCTGTTTCTCCTCGCGATGGGTGTATTGCGGCTCGGCTTTCTCGCCAACCTGCTGAGCCACCCGGTGATCTCCGGATTCATCACGGCGTCCGGAGTGCTGATTGCCGCCAGCCAACTGAAGCACATCCTGGGCGTGAGCGCCTCCGGCCATACCCTTCCGGAAATCGTCTCGGCTCTGCTCGCAGAGGTCGATTCCGCCGACTTGGCCACCCTGGTCATCGGCGTCCTCTCGCTGGCCTTCCTGTTCTGGGTGCGGAGCGGGCTCAAGCCTCTAATGCTGCGTTTCGGTGCCGGCCCGCGTCTGGCGACTGTGCTGACGCGGGCCGGTCCGGTCGCCGCGGTCGCCGTCTCGACGGTGGCGGTCGCCGCCCTCGGCCCGGTTACGGCGGGAGTAGACGTCGTCGGCGCCATACCGCCGGGGTTGCCGCCGCTGGCCGTGCCGCCGCTCGATGCCGAGTTGTGGCTCGATCTGCTGCCGGCCGCAGTCCTGATCAGCGTCATCGGCTTCGTCGAGTCGGTTTCGGTGGCCCAAACGCTCGCCGCGCGGCGGCGCCAGCGCATCGACCCGGACCAGGAGTTGCTCGGCCTCGGGGCGGCCAACGTGGCGGCAGCGCTGAGCGGCGGCTACCCGGTGACCGGCGGCTTCGCGCGCTCGGTCGTCAACTTCGACGCGGGCGCCGAGACGCCACTTGCGGGCGTTCTGACTGCCGCCGGCATCGGGCTGACCGCGCTGTTTCTGACGCCGCTGTTCCATTATCTGCCGACGGCGGTGCTGGCTGCGACCATCATCGTCGCCGTTCTGGCGCTGGTCGATGTAGCGGCGATCCGTCGCACCTGGGGATATTCGAAGAGCGACTTCGCCGCTATGGCGGTGACGATCATCGTGGTGTCGACCGTGGGCGTGGAGGCTGGCGTCGTCGCCGGCGTCCTGTCCTCGCTGCTCCTGTTCCTGTGGCGGACCAGCCGTCCGCACATGGCCATCGTCGGGCAGGTGCCGGGCAGCGAGCACTTCCGCAACGTACTCCGCCACGCGGTCGTCACCAGCGCGAAGGTGATGACGGTTCGGGTCGACGAGAGCCTTTACTTCGCCAACGCCCGCTACTTGGAGGATCACATCCTTGACTTCGTGGCGGACCGCCCGGACCTCCGGCACGTCATCCTGATGTGCCCGGCGGTCAACTTCATCGATTCGAGCGCCCTGGACAGCCTGGAGGCCATCAACGACCGTCTCCACGCCGCGGGCGTTGCCTTTCATCTGTCGGAGGTCAAGGGCCCGGTCATGGACCGGCTTCGCCGTTGCGACTTCTTCGAGCGCTTCACCGGCAAAGTGTTCCTCAGCCAGTACGACGCCTTCCGCTCTCTGGATCCCGAAGCCGCCGCCCGCGCTTTGGCCTCGCCGATGCCGGCGGGGGCAGTCGAGACAAGGAACGGTCAGCCGTTGACGATGTAGCCGCCGTTGGGGTGAAGGATCTGCCCCGTCATGTACGACGCATCGGCACTCGCCAGGAAGACGTAGCTGGGCGCGATTTCCGACGGCTGGCCGGCCCGATCCATCGGCACCTGGCCACCAAACGTACTCACCTTCTTTTCCGGGAACGTCGCCGGGATCAGGGGCGTCCACACCGGCCCGGGGGCGACGCCGTTGACCCTGATGCCGCGCTCGACCAGGGTCAGCGCCGCAGACCGCGTGAAGGCGACGATGGCTCCCTTGGTCGACGTGTAGGCGATGAGGTGGGCGTTCCCCTTGTAGGCGTTGACGGAGGTGGTGTTGATGATGCTCGATCCCTCGCCCATGTGGGGCAGGGCAGCGCGGGTCAGATAGAAATAGGCGTGAATGTTGGTGCGGAAGGTTCGGTCCCAATGCTCCGGGGTGATCTCCTCCAGCGTGTCGACATCGTGCTGCTCCGCCCCGTTGTTGACCAGCACGTCGATGCGCTCGAACGTTCCCATTGCCTCCTTGACCAACGCCTCGCAGGCGGACGGATCGCCAAGATCGCCGCGAAACAGAGCGCATCGGCGGCCTTCGTCCGTGACCATCCGCCGCGTTTCCTCGGCGTCCTTGTCCTCTTCAAGATAGGCTACGGCGACATCCGCGCCTTCCCGTGCAAAATGCACGGCAACGGCGCGTCCGATGCCGCTGTCGCCGCCCGTGACGATGGCAACCTTGTTCGCGAGCTTGCCGCTGCCGCGGTATGCCGTACGGATGACCTCCGGCTCCGGGCGCATCTCATGCTCGCGCCCGGGCTGGCGGTCCTGATGCTGCGGGGGGAACTTCTGGTCCATGTTGGCCTCATACTGCCGGGGTTGCCGGAACCCAGGATCAACGAACGTCGACCCGCAAGGTTCCCCCCGGCAGTATGCCGCCGCGCGGCGCTACTTGGTGCTAGCACATCGTGCGAGTCACGTCGCCCAGATGCTGCCGTCGTCGATCAACGCATTGATCGACCAGTCTGCGTTGGGATCGACATCCATCACCCGCACCAAGTCCTTGTAGCCGCCCTTCTTTGCACCGTTGCTGTCGTACTGGATGACGATCTCCGAACCCACTTCGACAGCCCGCAGCACCTGTGCGAGGTTGCCGGGCTCTATGCCGTTCAGATTTTTCAACTGGATGGTGTCGGCGCCCCGTTCAAGATCGTGGATCCTGTCGACCCCCCGCAAGGTATCGATCACGAACGTGTCGTCGCCGAACTCTCCATAGAGGTCGTCGCTGCCGACGCCGCCGTTGAGGGTGTCATCGCCGGTGCCGCCTTCCAGGCGGTCGATGCCGTTGTCGCCGAACAGCTGATCGTCTCCGCCCTCGCCCTTGAGGGTGTCCTTCCCGTTGCCGCCGAAGATCTTCTCGCCGGAGCCGGTGCCGATGAGCAGATCCGCACGGCCGGTGCCGACGATGTCTGCCCCTGGGTCAGCACCACCGCCGCCGCCGCCGCCACCACCACCGCCGCCGCCACCGCCGCCGCCACCGTCGACGGCCATCTCGGCGAGCCACATATCCTTGAACTTAATGACGCGAGAATCCGGAGAAGTCGACTCGGCGCCGGGTATGGAATGATTGTAGACGCCGAACGACGGCAACATCAGCTTGGAAGTCTCACCCGGCCCCTGAAAACCCAGGTCGATCGTGCCGGTGAACAGGGTCTTGCCGTCCAGTTGCCATGACAGGAACCCTTGTTCCGCCTGGGTATACTTGACCGTATGCGTGTACCATTTGTTGGTCTCGATCGCGGCCCCGGCCCAGACATCCGCCTGCCTCGGTTCCCCGCTGGTCCAACTCTCGTCCCGCGCCTCCAGATGGAAGTACGCCTTGCCGGCTTCGCCGCCCGGTTTGTCCTTGTCGATATAGACGCCGACGGGCGGCGGGCCCGCGTATCCACTCTCGAGCCTGTGCATTTGAAGGACGTTCAACCACTGGGTATCGCCGAGCCAGGCATTGGCGCCGCGGGGGAGGAACATCTTGAAACTGAATTCGTACGAATGATCGTAGAGGCTTTGGCGGTAGCCGGTCTCTGCGCTTTGATTCCAGATACCGGCCCCCGTATCGTTGGCCCACAACTGGCTCTGCGAATGAAGGTTTAAATCGTCATCATCAAGGCGAAACACAAGCTCCTTAGCTTTGTTGATCGTCGGGTGCTGGTAATTGTTGTGAAGCCAAAGCCAGTGCGCCGGATTATCGAAGTCGAACTGCACCGCGAAGTGTTCAGGATGGTTGTCCTTCCCGGCCACGAACGCGTTGAACGCCTGCCTCTCGGCGTCGGAAATGATGCTGGCGTTGAATTCCCAGACGGTCTTGTATCCTTGTGACGGCATGTTCCTCTCCCCTGATCGCCGAACGCAGAAGCGGCATCACGCGCTCGCGACCGCAGTCGCCGAACGCGCGCCGCCCGCATGTCGCCTTTGCGAAGCGCCCCCACGCGCCAAGTGTTCGGATGCCC
>JADJXQ010000009.1 GCA_016710335.1 Rhodospirillales bacterium | reverse complement strand
GTCGAGAGCCCGGACCATGGCAAGCCTCGCAGGAGACGTCGATCTCCGACCATGTCGTCTGGAACCGGTCGCGATCAAAGTCGTAGCCGCGCTTGAGGTCCGTCGAGTGGCACTCGGCGCACATGAAGTTCCAGTTCTGGTTGATACCGGTCCAATGCAACGCGTCCCCGGGGCGGATGCCTTGGCCGGGATATAGGTGGAACCAGCGCTGCCCGCCGTCTTCCGTCGGACGCGTGTCCCAGGCGAGCGCGAAAGCCTGGTAGCGGCCGTCGGGGAAGGCGATGAGGTACTGCTGCAGCGGCTGGACCCCGAAGGTGTAGGCGATCTCGTAGTCCCGGAGCACGCCGTCCGGCCCCTCGGTATGGACGAGAAAGGCGCCGTCGCGCTTGAAGAACCGGGCCCAGACGCCGTCGGCATGAAATACCACATCGTCGAAGTCGCCGAGCACCGTCGCTTCGGTCGCCTCTTGCATCGCCAGGTCGTGATGCGAGCCGGACCACGCCGCCGCTTCACCGCGGTGGCACCCGGCGCAGACGGCGCCGCCGACGAACGCCGCGGCTGCGGCGACCGCGCCCGGCCACAGCACCATACCGAGGACGGCCAGGGCCGCAGCGCGGAACCACGTCAATCGGTCGCGTCTGCCCATGAGTCGTCGGGGTTGTAGGCGGTGATGCTTTCGGCGGCTTTCGCCGTGTCGTCACCGAGGTCCTTGTCGAGCACCCGGCCGTGGTGGCTGCAGAGAAAGGGTCATGATCCCGGAGCGGCCGTAGTCTGCCGGCCAAGCGATCAGGGCGTAGCCGGCGATCATGTGGCCGTTGATGATGTAGTCGTAGGCGCCGACGGGCGGGTTTTCCCCCTGCCGGGTCAACACCCGGAAGTAGTAGCCGCGGTAAGGCTCGCCGGCCTCGCGGAACGCCAGGTACTCTTCCGCATCGGCCGCCAGATCCGCCAGCGGGCTGAGGTCGCCGCCGCCGTCTTCCGGCCAGTAGAGGCCGTCGCGCTTGCCATCGGAACTCTTGAGCTTCTCCGCATACTCAAGAACGTCGTCCCCGTCCCTGTCTTCGCTGGCGTACTCGGGCTGGGCTTCCATGAAGGTCCGGCAGAAGTCGATCGCCGCCAACTCGTTGCGGCCAATGCGCCGGTCGTTGATCTCTTCGATACCGGCGTCGACGTCGAACGACCAGCCCTTTTCGCCCTTGATCAGGGGGATCGGCATCGGCCAGGCCTCCGGCCCGATGACCAGGACCTTGCGCTCACGCCCGTCGTCGGTCGGGTTGATGCCGCGGGCGACGATCTCGCGCAGGACCTGCAGGCCCTGCCGGGCGGAGGCCGGGTCGCCGCCGAGCAGGTCGGCCTTGTGCTCCGGTCCGAACAGCTCGATCATGCCCTTGCCGCCGTCACTGTAGACGGCCGCCCGGAACGCCTCCACCGCCGCTTCCGGCGTCGCGAACACCGCCTGTTCTGCAGAGGCCGGCGCCCCGCCGGCGCCGATGACCGGAACCAGGGCAAGCGCCGCAGCCAGGCTGCGAAAGCCGAGCCAACCACACCGTCGCATCAAACAAACGAAACTGCTCATGGTCGTTTTCCCTTGTCTGTCCCGAAGAAGGCCGACGATGCGGTGGACGTACGACGCCACCGCATCACCGCTGCTTGCGCCCGCCGCCGCCGCGGCTGTTCTTGCCCCGGCTGGCGTGCTTCTTCGCTGCGCCGCCGCTTTTGGCTCCGGCCGCCATTCCGCCTGCCGACGCTTTCTTCACCCCGCTCGGCCTTGGACTTGCGGTCGCCCGTTGCTTTGCCTTGCCGCGGCTCTCGGCGCCGCGGCTGGCCTGCTTCTTGACTTGGCTGCGCTTGCCGACGCCGGCCGCCATGCCGCCGGTCTTGCCGGATGCTATGGCCTTGTCGGCTGACTTGCGCTTCTGTGGCGAACGCGTGGCCACCGCCGCCGGCTTTGCTCGCTCTGCGCGCTGGGCTTGCGGTGTGCCTCGCCCTGCCGCAGCGGCGGCGGCGGGCCGCTCGCCGCTGTTCGGCAGGCGGACGTTCTTGCCGCCGTCTCTCTGCCGGCTGGCGGTGCGCGCGGCACGGTCGCCGCCGGGTCTCTTGCCCGGCGCCACACCTTTGGGACGCGCGCGGTCAGCGCCGCCGGCACGCGCCGGCCGATCGCCGCGCTTGTCGCGAAGCTGCTGCTGGACCTCGGCCGTGTTGCGTCTGCGGTCGCCGACGACGATGGTGCTGTCTTCGATGTTGACGCCGCGCCGGCCACCGATGCCGTCTCCATCGATGTCGACGCTCCGTCTCAGCCCGTCGAAATCGTAGTCGTCGTCGTCGTCGAACGCCTCGGTAATTCCCCACCCCAGCAAACCGCCGACCACGGCCCCGCCGGCGAAGGTGGCCGCGCCATCCCAGAAGCCGGTCTCGGGCTCTCCGTAGCTGATCGGCGGCGGCGGCGCATAGGCCGCGTAGGCAGGAGCCGTGCCTGCAGCATAGCCGGTTCCGGCCGCTGCGGCCGCCTCGACAGGCTCTGCCTCCAGCGGAGCCGCTTCCTCTGCGGGCGGAGCCTCGTCGACCGGCTGTTCGCTCCCGGCTGTTTCGGGTTCCGCCTCCGCCTCGGCGCCGGCCTCCTCCGCTGCGGCAACGGCCTCTCCCTCGTCCTCGGGCGGCGTGACCGCCGCCAGGAGCGCCACCGGATCGTACTGCGGCACCGAGATGGTGGCGCCGTCTGCCGGCATGATGCGCACGACATCGCCTTGCACGATCACCTTCTGCCAGTCGTTGGACGCAAGGATACCGGTGTTGTAGGCCGACCAGCGGATGTCGAGGATCGCGTCCTGGACATCGTCCAGTTGATCGAGCACCGCATTGCCGAGTTCATCCGTCCAGTCGATGTATTCGTTCATCGAGCCGAGGACGGTGGGATAGTTGATGAGGCCGAGGATGCTGGCGTCCCAATTCGGGTCCGGCGTCAGGTCGGGAGACCCCTCGCGCCGGTCGAGGAAGCGCTTCGCCTGCACCACCTCCAGCGGCTGCGTCGAGGCCTGCAGAACCAGGGCCAGCATCGGGTCGGGGTAAAGGGCGATCGGAGCGACCAGAGCGGTGACGTCATCGGCCGGAGCGCTGTCGGCCGCCGGCTCCTGCCCGGCTGTCGCCTGTTGTGCCGCCGGTTGCGCCGAAACGGGCGGGGACGTGCCGACGAGGACGAGACCGGCGATCAACAGCGCCGCGACGAACAGGCGATCCATGGCCTACTCCCCAAGATCCTGTTGCTGTGCACGATTACGAAGTTGCTTTCATTCTTCCGCAAAGACGGTCTTCCAGTCGTCCTTCATCGAGACCACGACCCAGCCGGCCGTCTCGGCCTCATCGAGGGCGCGATCCAGTCGCCCCACATGACTCTCGCGATCGTAGGCGTATTCCCGTTCCGCATCGTCGTGACGCAACAGGACGCCGAGGCGCCGGCCGGCCCCCGCCGTCGTCCACTGCAGCATCTGCAGGTCGCCGTCGGAATTGCCGAAGGCGGCGATCGGACGCCGCCCGATGAAGGTTTCGATGCCGACCGGCTTACCTTCCTTGTCGTCGATGAAGGCGATCCCCGGCAGGCGCACAAGCACCGGCTCGCCATCCCGCATCTCGAAGCGGGTCTTGATGGCCGAACCGACCACCTGTTCTGGCGGCACCCCGTACACACGCTCGGCCCACGGCCGCATGAAAGCGATGCCGCCGCCAGAGACGATGAAGGTCTTGAAACCGTTGTCCCTGAGGTAGGCCAGCAGTTCTAGCATCGGCTGATACGCTAGTTCGGTGTAGGGACGCTGGAAACGCGGATGGCGCGCGGCGCCGATCCAGTCGCTGACGGTTGTCGCGAACGCCTCGGTTGTCATTCCCGCATGCGAGGCCATGACCAGCTTGACGGCGGAGCCCATGCTCATCGCGGCGAGCGCCGCGCGGTCATTTTCGAGAACCGCCTGGAACGGCTGCGTCGTGCGCCAATCGGGGTGCTCGGGCGCCATCGCCTTGATGCGGTCGAGAGCGAACGCCGCCTGCGTGTAGGTGGGCTGCTCGACCCACAAGGTGCCGTCGTTGTCGAACACCGCGATGCGGTCGTCCGCCGGCACGAAGTCCGGTCCGCCGTCCTCGGTCACAGCCTCCACGAAGGCGACGATGACGCGCCTGGCGTCGCCGTCGGCCCACGACGGCAGCACGCCGTCCGATCGGGCAAAGCCCGCCGTCGGCAGCACGAGGAGCAAAAAGACGAATACCGCGGCGCACCGTTGCAGCCTGCCGCTCGCTCGCATCATGGCAAACGCTAAGTTCATGCCGGCCTCCTTACCCAGACCCGGGTGCGTACGCAACCGCCCGCACCCCTTGTCCTCAGCCCTTCGGCTTGAGCGACACGGCGACCACCTCGACGAGATCGATCTGGACCAGATCGCCGACCTTCAGGGTCTTGAGCCGCTCCTGGTTCTCCGGGTTCTTGACGTCGAGGGTGCGGGTATTGCCGTCGGCGCCCCGGAGCGTCACGGTGTTGTTGGCGGCGTCGACCGAAGCGACCTCCTGGATGATGGTCACCATCTCACCCATGCCCCGCCCCGGCGTCGCTCCCGGCTCTGCTTTGGCTGTTGCCGTCTGCGTGGCGACGCCGAGCGGCGCCGAACCGGCCGGCAGGACCTTCACGCTCAGCCGTTCGTAGACGCCGAAGACGACCACGTCGCCGACTGCCAGCTTGTCCAGGTCTACGTCCTCCGGCGCCTCGATCACCTGGCTCTCGCCGCTGGCGGTCTGCAAGGTCACTTCCCTCGCGTCCTTGTCGACCGCCGCTATCGTCGCCTCTGCTTCGGCATAGGCCTCGCCGACCACCGTTTCGGGAGACTGCTGGGCCTCTGCTTGTGTGGCGGGCTTGCCTTCTTTGGTTTCGCTGCAGGCTTCAAGCGGGAACGCCGCCGCTCCAACCAGCACCAACGTGGCCAGCAACGTTGTGTTTGGTTTCATTCTTCAACTCCTGTTCAAGCGCGGCCTGTCGGCCGCGGGGTGGGTTAGCGGTTTCGGCTCCGCCGTGATGACGGCGCCGAAACCGCTAGGGACGCGCACCGTATTCGATTGCGACCGGTGCTGCAGTTCAATTTCCGCCGATGCCGCCCGTCTCGATCCGCTCCATGACCTGGTCGAGGCTGAAGCTGGCGGCCTTCTGCCGGGGCGGGAACTCCACGAAGGTCTGCATGAAGTTGGCGACGTAGGCCTGGGCCGGAACCAGGAGATAGGCGCGATCGAGCAGCCAGTCGTAATAGGTGTTGGAGGTGATCGTCGCCCTCTCGTAGGGATCCCGGCGCAGGTTGAAGATGAACGGCACGCGCAGGGGAACGAACGGCTCCTGCCAGACGCGCAACGTCCCCATGGCCGGCTGCTCCAGGAAGATCAGCTTCCAGTCATCGTAGCGCAACGCCGTCAGGTCGCCGTCATCCGAGAAGTAGAACACCTCCTTGCGGGGAGCCGTCTCGGATTCGCCGGTCAGGTGGGGCAGAATGTTGTACCCGTCCAGATGGACCTTGTAGTCGCGGCCGATGGCCTCGACGCCGCCCTGTTTGAGCTTTTCCTTGATCTCGGGTTCGCCCGCAATGGCAACGAAGGTCGGCAACCAGTCCATGTGGTGGACGATCTCGTTGGAAACCGTATCCTCCGGAATCTTGCCCGGCCAACGCACCATCGCCGGGACGCGCCAGCCGCCCTCCCAGTTGGTGTTCTTCTCGCCGCGGAACGGCGTCGCCGCGGCATCCGGCCAGGTGTTGTAGTGGGGACCGTTGTCGGTCGAATAGAAGACGATGGTGTTGTCGGTGATCCCCAGGTCATCCAGCTTCTTCAGCAGTTTGCCGACATGCATGTCGTGCTCGACCATGCCGTCGGAGTACTCGTCCTGGCCCGAGATGCCGCGGTGCTCTTCCTTGACGTGGGTGCGGAAGTGCATGCGGGTGCCGTTCCACCACACGAAGAACGGCGTGCCGTCCTGGTGCGCCTTCTCAATGAAGCCAAGTGCAGCGTCACTGGTCTCGTCGTCGACGGTCTCCATCCGCTTCTTGGTGAGCGGCCCGGTGTCCTCGATCTTCTGGGTGCCGTCCGGCTGGGCCCAGCTGTGGATCACGCCGCGTGGCCCGAACTTCTCCCGAAATGTCTGGCCGCCCGGCAGCACCATGTCGCCGGGATAGTCCTCGTTCTCCGGCTCCTCTTCGGCATTGAGATGGTAGAGGTTGCCGAAGAACTCGTCGAAGCCGTGGTTGGTGGGAAGATGCTCGTCCTTGTCGCCGAGGTGGTTCTTGCCGAACTGCCCGGTGGCGTAGCCCTGCGCCTTCAAGAGGCCGGCGATGGTGGGATCCTCCTCGCGCATGCCGATGTCGGCGCCGGGCAGGCCGACCTTGGAGAGGCCGGTGCGGAACACGCTTTGGCCCATGATGAACGACGCCCGGCCGGCGGTGCAGGATTGTTCGCCATAGTAGTCAGTGAAGATGACGCCCTCGTCGGCGATCCGGTCGATGTTCGGCGTGCGGTAGCCGACGAGGCCTTGGGTGTAGGCACTGATGTTGGACCGCCCGATGTCGTCGCCCCAGATCACCAGGATGTTCGGCTTCTGCTGCTGCGCCGATGCCGGCGAATTTGAAACCCAAAGTGCAGCGGCAGCCACAACGGTTGCTGCCATCCACCAATACGTTTTTTTCTGTTTCTGTCTCAAGGTCGTCTCCATTTTCCTCGGTAGGAAATGTTCCTACGTTCCAACGTGCGGCTGTGTTCTAGAGAATGAGAAACTTCAGAAACTTGATGATTTGCTTCACGGGAAGCTGGGTCGCTGCGGCGACGGCGATGGGGAGCGCCGCCGCCATCGAGATCGGGAGGATCGTGCGCGCGCCCAACGGCAAGGTGCTCATGCCGTTCGCCGCGTCGTAGCGTTTCTTGAGGTCGGCCGGGACCTGGCTCTTCAATGGCAGTTCGCCGTCGGCAGCGGTTTCGGCCTCGGCGCTTTCCGAAGACGGCCCCGCCGCCGCGCGGCTGGCAAGGCCGGCGTAACGCAGCATTTCGGTGCGTTTCGCTTCCCCGAGAGGGCCGGAGAACACGGTCAGCGGGATCGTGTAGATCACCACCATGGCGACAATCCAGACGGCGACCACGTACTTGAGCGACGTGATCTCCGTCCCGGCGTAGACGAGGTCCTTGGCGATCATCGCCGCGAAAATGCTCGTGACCGCGAAAACGAACGCGGAGAACACCGCCGGATACTGGGAGATGAAGGCGAGGCCGCCGGTCTTGTCGGGGTGGTCGGTGGCGATCTGAAGATCGAGGCCGGCGATCTGCCGGATGAGGTTGGCCCATATCAGGTACCGCCAGAACCAACGCAGCAGCAGGAAACCGACGAGCGGTCCGCTGACCAGCACCGCCCACCAGCCCGCCGGCGACACGTCGCCGATGGCCGGATCGCCGAGCCACGAGCGGCCGTACCGGGCCAGCGTCTCGTCTGTCAACATGTAGCTCGAAACATAAACGATCGCGGCGATCATCGCCTCGGCGATCCAAGAGTTGCGCAGCGCAACGGCGAGGCGGATGTGACGCCGATAAACGGGCATCTGCCGGGTCGGGATGATCTCGGCCCGCAGAAAATGATCCAGCAGCGAGCGCAGCCGCCGGTCCGCCATCGGCTCCATCAGGACGAGGACCGGGAGCGCGATGAGGTAGGCGGCGTACGGCCGGAAATCATGAAGGAAGGCGCGGCCGTCGTCGGGCTCGAGGGCGGTGCCCGCGATCAGGCTCAGCGCCAGCAGCGGAAGGTATGCAACGGCGACGTAGAGGAGCGCGCGCGGCACGGGACGGAGCGTGTCTGGCCGTGTCAGGTGGGCGCGCTCATGGACGGCGAGAAACGGTCCCCCGCGGGCGATCAGGAAGCCGTCGTCATCGGCGGCGGTGGGTGCTGCCGAGATCGTGTTCGCAGTCGTCGTCATCGTCATCGTCATCGTCATGCGTGTCCTGTCATCGTCTCGGGCCGCGGAGCCTCGATCATCTCGAAGGCTCAACCGGTTCGGCCGGTCCGCCCGCGTCGCGTCGCAGCCTCATGACGATCTCCTCCTCCAATTCGCTCACGAGAGCGCCATACTCGTCGGCCCGCTCCGCCGACCTGGTGGGCGCGTCCCGCCAGTACTCCGCTGCACGCGCCGCCTCTTCGTAGTTCTCGCACACGTTTCGGAAGGTGCTGTCCCGGCGCATGAGGCGCGATATCGCCCACTGTTGCCGCTCGAAGCGTCGCTCAAGCAGGGGGAAGCCGCCGCTCACTCAGGTCCGACCTTGGCACGTCCAACCTTTGCACGTCCGATCCTCCGGCAAGCCCGACGCGCACAAACGCTTCGAAGCGACTTCCTTGTGGCAATGATCGCGAACGCCCCGCATTTTCAGAAGTACGAACGGGAGCGGGGCGGAGTACGAACATGTTCTTGAGCGCGGCGAAGTCCCCGCTCGTCTCCAAATGCGGCGATGAGATCGTCTGCGGAAACGTGTATGGTGGTGGTCGGGGAATGGGGCGGAAGTCATGAGCAGTCTCGAACCGGAAACCCGTCCGCCATGGGAACGGCCGTCGCCGGCGGACGTTCGCGCCCAGTTGAACCGGATTCTCGACAGCCCCGACTTCCAGGCGGCCGAGAGGCGGCGCGCCTTTTTGCGGCACGTGGTGGAAGAGACCTTGGCCGGACGCTCGAACCGGCTGAAGGGGACGACGATTGCGATCGCCGTCTTCGGCCGAGACGCGGACTTCGATCCGCAGACCGATCCGATCGTTCGCCTCGAAGCCCACCGGCTGCGCCGCGATCTGGACGGCTACTATGCGACCGCCGGTCGTGATGACCCGGTGCGTATCGGCATACCGAAAGGCGGCTACGCCATCGTGTGCGAATGGCAGTCGCCGCCGATCCCAGAACGGGGGCCAACGCCCGGTGCGGAGACGGCGGCGGCGCAACCACTGGCGCCTGCGCGGCAAAGCGCGTGGGGGCCGGCGCGCCGCCTCGTCCTGGCGGTGTGCGCCGTTCTGATCGTCGGCGTCATCGGGGTTGCGGCGTGGCAGATGCAAGACCGCGACGACGCGGTGCGGCCGACGTCAGCGCAGAAGGGACCGTCGATCGCCGTGCTGCCGTACCGCAACCTCAGCGGCGATCCGGCCAAACGCTACATCTCGGATGGGCTGAGCGAGCAGTTGATCACCGAACTCGCCCAGTACCGCGATCTTATTGTTCTATCCATCGGCGCCACGGCCGTGTCCGAGGACGGCTCGTTCGATCTGCAGAGCATCCGGAGCGGGCTCGGGGCCGATTTCGTCGTGGCGGGCGGAGTCCGCGTGTTCGAGGACCAGCTCAGGATATCGTCGCGGCTGATCGACGCGCGCGACGGGCGCCATCTCTGGGCCGGGTCGTACGCCGACGTCTTCACGCCGAAGACGGTTTTCCAGATCCAGGAGACCATGGCCCGAGAGATCGGTGGGGCGCTCGCCGGCAAATATGGCCTGCTTGCGCAGTCGGCAATGGCGCAGACGGAAAACAAGCCGCCCGAGAGCCTCGACGCCTACGACTGTGTGCTGCGCTACTATGCGTTCATGAGGAATATCGACCCGGCCCGGCACGCCGAAATCCGCGGCTGCCTTGAGCGGGCGGTGACGCTGGATCCGGACTATGCCGAAGCCTGGGCGGTTCTCGCCAACGTGTACCACCAGGAGAAGCGTTTCGGGTACGACTCGGGCGGCGAACAGGGCGATCCGAGCGTCCGCGCGCTCGAAGCGGCCAAGCGGGCGATCGCCCTCGATTCCGACAACCCGACCGGCCACCTGGTTAGCGCCCTCATCTATTTCGCCGACGGCAACATTGCTCGTTTCAAGGAAGCGGGCGATCGGGCGATCAGCCTCAATCCCGGCAGCGCCGACTTCCTCGCGCAGTACGGAAGCCGGCTGGCCTTCCACGGCGAATGGGACCGCGGCCTCGCGATGGTCGATCAGGCGATCGCACTAAATCCGGCCCATCCTGCCTGGTACCTGTTTCCGCGAGCGCTCTTCCACTTTGACCGCGGCGAGTTCGAAGGGGCGCTGGCGCAGGTGGAGCGGATCGACATGCCGGGTTTCTTCTGGAGCTACCTGCTGCGGGCTGCGATCCTCGGGCAACTGGGCCGCAATGAGGAGGCGATGGCTGCCGTCGACCGGGTGTTGGCGCTGAAGCCGCGGTTCCGCGAAGAAGCCTGGTCACTGTTCGGAGTCTGGAATTTCCCGCAACCCGTACTGCTTCATCTTGTCGCCGGGCTCGGCAAGGCCGGACTAAAAATCCCGCCACCACCCGAGCCCAAACTTGGGGCAATGCGGCGCTGACGCAGGTCCGCACGTCCCGGTTCCGTCGCAGCAACCACATCGTGTCTCGACACCGCTGCCGTCAGCGCGTCCCGGTGATAGCGGAAGGATGAAGTTTCTCAACCATTTGACGTAGCCGCGGGATTGGCCTACGGATGCGGGTCATGCCGGTGCAATCGTTGACGCGCGTCGTTTAGATCATGGCAACGTCCGCACTGCGCTGGGCGGCGATGCATGAGAGCGACTTCACGTGGGAACGGGAAGCGCTCGATTTCCTGCGCGAGCACATTCCGGATCACGATCCCTGGCGGGCGTGGGGCAACTTCGAGTTCATCGACGATACCGGCAAGGTCAACGAGGTCGACGCGCTCATCCTGTCGCCACGCGGCCTGTTACTGATTGAGATCAAGAGCCGCCCGGGCAGCATCACCGGCGACATCTCGACCTGGACGTGGAACAGCGACGGCCGTCTCCACAGCTACGACAACCAATCCTGCTTGCCAGAAGGGCCTCAGCGTCGGCTTCACCAATGTCCAGCTGAGATTAAACATGAAAAACAGCGAAGGTTCGAGCCCGGTTGCTTTTGCTCCGCCAGCTGCCCTGTCAAATGTTCTTCGCATGCGGTGGCGGGGCTGAGACGCCGAGGAACCGCGCGCTACCTGATGACTTGCTCCCCATTGGCCTCACGGACAATGAGGGTCCCGGGTTGTTGATGCTGTGTCCGCCGGCACAATTGTAGCGGGCGGGGGTTCGCTGCTTTAATGAACTTTCCCGATCTCGCACAACGCCTGGCGACGCACGTTGCGGGGACCAAGGCGCAGATCGACCGCCTCAGCAAAGTGCTGGAGTCGCTCGGTGGTAGCAGTTCGGCCCCGAAGCACTCTGCTGTGTAGGGATCGAAGGCATGGGGCCGAGGCTTTTCCTAATCCGCTCCCTTGGCTTGCGCGGCGTGCGACATCGTTACGAGTCCGACGCCGCCGATCAGGTTGCCCAGGATCGCGATCGCCGAGACTTGCGCCATGTCAGCCATGGTCACGGGCGCGCCGAATGTGAACCCGAAGGCAAGATGAAGCATCGTCACGACGGCGTGCTCGAAGGGGCCGATGGCAAGCAAGACGCCGGTGACGTAGGCCAGCAGTATCCTTCCGGTCGAGTCCCGGCTGGCGATAACCAGGAAAGACAGGAGGGCCACGAGTGCGCCACCCACAATCGACCGCATGAGCGTGGCCAGGGACGTCCGATGGGCAATTTCCTCGGCCACCCGGCTCAACGCCTCATGGGCGCCTGCCGGGAGCGCACCTTCCACCGAAAGGATCAGGACCAGGATGCCTCCTCCGACGAGGTTCAGGATCAATGTAAGTATCCAAAGACGGAATACCTTCCTCGACATTCCGCTGACCTTCGATTTGACGACAGCCGCGATCGGATCGAAGAAGTTTTCGCTGAACAGTTCGGCACGTCCGAGGATCAGAAATGGCAGTCCGACGCCGAAGGCGAGGGCTCCGAGAAGCTTGGCAAGCTCGCCGAGCGAGGGCCTCGCAAGAGCCTCGACTATGCCGAGGGCAATGATGCCGAACACGATCGTGAAACCCGCGATGAAGCCCGTGGAGAGCAGCTCCAAGGTGCTCTGATTCAGCCGCCGTTCGCCCTCCCGGGCTGATCGCTCGAAAATCTCCGCGGGCTTCAGGATGTCGTGCATGATCGACCAACTCTTCCATGCCGTTCCGGTTCCCTGGTGGATCTGCGCCCGCTGAGATGCGCGCTCCATGAGCGCGAGCGCGATCATGAAGCCCGTCGCGACGATCGTCCGGTGCGACTGCCAGATTGATGATCGACTTACTGACCCTGCAAGCCACTGCGGGTCCCGCGGGGCTGCACGGCCATCGTTACAAAAAATTTTATATTTCCGTCACGAAACCAATCGAGACGCTTCTTTAAGAGTCCTGGCCGGAAGGCGTTCGGGCACCGGTGGCCCGGAGGTCCGGCATTTCTCGCGTCCTCGTCGAGAGCGCGCGGCCAAAGTCCGAACATTATCATTTGCAACGGGGCCGCATCTTCAGAGGTGCGGACGGCAGAGCAGGAGGGACGGGGCATGGATACAAGGAACATCGTCAAACGCGGTGCACGCCGCGCGGCAGCATTGCTTGCGGCGTTTGCGATCACCCACCTCGGCGCCGGGGCAGCGCTGGCCAAATCGGAGTTGCTTGTCTACACCGCGATCGAGGCCGACGAACTCGCCAAGTTCAAGAAGGCGTTCGAGACGGACTATCCTGACGTCGAGATCAAGTG
This sequence comes from Rhodospirillales bacterium, assembly GCA_016710335.1. Lineage (NCBI taxonomy): Bacteria > Pseudomonadati > Pseudomonadota > Alphaproteobacteria > Rhodospirillales > Rhodospirillales bacterium. The sequence continues at coordinate 70,363 of JADJXQ010000009.1, read as the reverse complement.
GGTGCGCGACTCGACCGGCATCGTCACTGCCAAGCTGCTGGCGGAGAAGGGCAATCCCCAGGCCGACATCGTCTGGGGTCTGGCCGCGACCAGCCTGATGCTGCTCGCCGACGAAGGCTACTTTCAGCCCTATGCGCCGAAGGGCGTCGACAAGCTGGACGCCGAGTATGTTGACGGCGCCCAGCCGCCGGTCTGGGTGGGCCAGCGGGCGTGGATCGCCTCCATCTGCTTCAACACGGTTGAGGCCGCGAAGCACAACCTGCCGATGCCGACGTCGTGGCAAGACCTGACCAAGCCGGAGTTCAAGGGCAAAGTGGTGATGCCGAACCCCAACTCGTCGGGCACCGGCTTCCTCGACGTCTCCTCTTGGATCCAGATGTTCGGCGAGGAGAAGGCGTGGACGTACATGGACGCCCTCCACGAGAACATCGCGTGGTACACCCATTCCGGCTCGAAACCCTGCAAGCAGGCCGCCGCGGGCGAGATCCCGGTCGGCATTTCGTTTGCCTACCGTGGCGCCAAGCTCAAGAGCGAGGGGGCGCCGATCGACGTGATCGCTCCCGATCCGGGCGTGGGCTGGGACTTGGAAGCGTTCGCCATCACCAAAAACAGCAAACACCTCGACGCCGCCAAGAAGCTGGCCGACTGGTCGGTGAGCAGGAAGGCGAACGAGATCTACAACGAGGAGTATGCCGTGGTGGCGATGCCGGGCGTGGCCAAGCCGGTGGAGAACTTCCCGCCGGACATCGAGGCGAAGATGATCAGGAACGATTTCGCCTGGGCCGCGGCCAACCGCGAGCGCATCCTCAAGGAATGGGGCGCGCGTTACGACGGGAAGTCGGAGCCGAAGTCGTAGTCGCGTCGACGCGGAGTGAGTAGCGATGGCGGTGGCCGAAAGCGGGGGCCCGTACCTTCGGATCCAGAACGTCACCAAGGCCTTCGGTGACTTCACGGCGCTTCGAGAGGTCTCGCTGGACGTTCACGAAGGGGAGTTCGTCTGCTTCCTCGGCCCCTCCGGGTGCGGCAAGACGACGCTTTTGCGGGCGATCGCCGGGCTCGACATCCAGACCTCGGGACTGGTGTACCAGGGCGGCGCGGACGTTTCCGCGCTGCCGCCGTCGCAGCGGGACTTCGGCATCGTCTTTCAGTCCTACGCCCTGTTTCCCAACCTGACCGTCCGCAGGAACGTCGCCTTTGGCCTGGAGACCCGCAAGATGGCCAAGGAGGCGATCGGCAAGCGGGTCGACGAGTTGCTCGAGACGGTCGGTCTGCCCGACCAGGGCGACAAATACCCGGCGCAACTCTCCGGCGGCCAGCAACAGCGGGTGGCGCTGGCCAGGGCGCTCGCCACCTCTCCGGGCCTGCTGCTCCTCGACGAGCCGCTGAGCGCCCTCGACGCCAAGGTCCGGGTGCGGTTGCGCGACGAGATCAAGGCGCTGCAGCGCAGCCTCGGCGTCACGACCATCATGGTCACCCACGACCAGGAAGAAGCGCTGAGCATGGCCGACCGGATCGTGGTGATGAACCAGGGCTACATCGAGCAGGTGGGATCTCCGCTGGAGATCTACCGGAACCCGGCGACGGCGTTCGTCGCCGACTTCATCGGCACGATGAACTTCTTTCCGGCGACGGCGATCGAAGCGGGCAAGGTCCGCCTCGGCGAGGTCGACATCGCCTGTGCCACCGGCTTTCTCGGAGACACCCCGATCATCCTCGCCATCCGGCCGGAGGACTTCGTCGTCCACGAGGGCAATGGCGCCGCCGACAACGCCGTCGAGGCGCGGGTGCACATGCTCGACTTCCTCGGGTCTTTTTACCGCGCGACCCTCGTCGGCCCGGCCTTCACCGCCGAGTGGGCGATGGCCGACCTGTCCGTCAACATCGTGCGGCGGCTCGACCTCCGCCAAGGGTCGGTGATCAAGGTCCGAATGCCCGGCGAGCGGCTGCGCGTCTACGCGAAGAACTGAGTCATGAACATCGCCGTTCTGGCCGAACCGGCCCCCGCTTCCGTCGCCGATGCGGTTCGCATCAACCCGAAGGTCAGCCGCGACGACATCGTCATGCGGGCGTCGATGGTGCTGATCGGGTTGTTCCTCGTCGTCTGTGTCCTGCTGCCGCTCTACGTGATGCTTTCGAAGAGCATGCACGACAAGCAGGGAGCGTTCGTCGGCTTCGCCAACTTCGCATCCTATTTCTCGACCCCGGCGCTGTTCCATTCCGTCTACAACAGCTTGACCGTGTCGATGCTGGCGATGGCAATCATCATGGGGCTTGGCTTCGTCTACGGCTATGCCCTCACCCGCACCTGCATGCCGTTCAAGGGCTTCTTCAAGGCGGTCGCGCTGATCCCGATCCTGGCCCCCTCGCTGTTGCCGGGTATCTCGCTGGTGTACCTGTTCGGCAACCAGGGAATTTTCAAGGATCTGCTGTTGGGCGAGTCCATCTACGGTCCCATCGGGATCGTCATGGGCGCCTGCTTCTGGACGTTTCCCCACGCGCTGATGATCATCATTACGGCGCTGTCGACGTCCGACGCCCGCCTGTACGAGGCCGCCCATGTCATGGGTGCAAGCAAGCTCAAGACCTTCTTCACCGTCACCATTCCCGGATGCAAGTATGGCTTGATCAGCGCCGCCTTCGTCGTGTTCACACTGGTGATCACCGATTTCGGCGTTCCCAAGGTGATCGGAGGCCAGTACAACGTGCTCGCCACCGACATCTACAAGCAGGTGGTCGGCCAGCAGAATTTCGAGATGGGCGCCGTGGTGTCGGTCATTCTGCTGTTTCCCGCCGTGCTCGCCTTCGCCGTCGACCGCATCGTGCAGCGCAAGCAGGTGGCCTTGCTATCGGCGCGATCCGTACCGTACCAACCGAAGCCCAACGGACGGCTCGACTACGCCATGCTCGCCGTGTGCGGTATCGTGGCATTTCTGCTGGTCGGTATCGTGGGCATGGCGGCCTGGGCATCGTTGATCAAGTTCTGGCCGTACGACCTGTCGCTCACCTTCGCCCACTACAGCTTCGAGCTCGCCGACGGCGGCAGCTGGGACGCCTATTTCAACTCCATCCGCATGGCCCTTTATACCGCCGTGTTCGGCACCGCCATCGTGTTCTTCGGCGCCTACCTGGTGGAGAAGGGCCGCGGCTTCGAGCGCGGCCGGCAGTTGTTTCAGTTGCTGGCGCTCGTTCCGCTGGCGGTGCCGGGGCTGGTTCTCGGCCTCGCTTACATCTTCTTTTTCAACCAGTCGTGGAACCCGTTCAACTTTCTCTACGGCACCATGGCGATCCTGGTGGTCTGCACCATCGTCCACTTCTACACGGTCAGCCACATGACCGCAGCGACAGCGCTGAAGCAGATGGATCCGGAGTTCGAATCGGTGGCGGCGTCGCTGAATAGCCCGTTCTACCGAACCTTTGCCCGGGTCACCGTGCCCGTCTGCATGCCGGCGATCCTCGATATCTCCATGTACCTGTTCCTTAACGCCATGACCACGGTGTCGGCGGTGGTGTTCCTGTATTCGCCCGACACCATGCTGGCGTCGGTGGCGGTGCTCAACATGGACGACGCCGGCGACATCGCCCCTGCTGCGGCGATGGCGATGATGATCGTCTATACTTCCGCCGTCGCCCGCATCCTGCACGCCGTGCTCACCCGCGGCCTGGCGCGAAGGGCGCAGGCATGGCGGCGGCGGTGACCGACCCGATCCTCCTCACCCCCGGCCCGCTCACCACCTCGGCAACCGTCAAGGAGGCGATGCTCAGGGACTGGGGTCCCGCGACGACGCCTTCATTGCCATCAATCGCCGCATCCGCGACCGCCTCGTCGAAATGGCGGGCGGCGTCGGCAGTCACGTCTGCGTGCCGATCCAGGGCAGCGGAACCTTCGCCATCGAGGCGACCGTCGGCACCCTGCTGCCTCGGGAAGGCAAGCTCCTGGTGCTGGTGAACGGCGCCTACGGGCAACGCATCGTCAGGATGACCCGGGTCATGGGTCGCATCGCCACCGCAATCGAGACGCCCGAAGACACGCCGGTGTCGCCGTCGGACCTGGATGCAGCGCTCGCCGCCGATCCCGCCGTCACCCACGTCGCCGTCGTCCACTGCGAGACCACCTCCGGCATCCTCAATCCGGTCGCCGAGGTTGCCGCCGTGTGCAAAGACCGCGGCCGGGCGCTGATCGTGGACGCCATGAGCGCGTTTGGCGCGCTGCCGATCGACGCCCGCGAGGTGCCGTTCGACGCCGTTGTCGCCAGCGCTAACAAGTGCCTGGAGGGCGCCCCCGGCATGGGCTTCGCGATCGTTCGCAAGGACGCGCTGACGGCCGGCAAGGGCAACGCCCATTCGCTCAGTCTCGATTTGTTCGAGCAGTGGCAAGGGTTCGAGGCCAATGGGCAGTGGCGGTTCACCCCGCCGACCCACGTCATCGCCGCCTTTGAACGAGCCCTAGAAGAGCACGCCGCCGAGGGCGGAGTCGAAGGCCGCGGCAACCGCTACCGCCGCAACCATCGGGTGCTCGTCGACGGCATGACAGCGCTCGGCTTCGAGATGCTGGTACCGGCGCCGTTGCAGGCCCCGATCATCGTCACCTTCCTGATGCCGGCCAATCCCCGCTTCGTGTTCACCGCCTTCTACGATCGGCTGCGCGCCAAGGGCTTCGTCATCTATCCCGGGAAGCTGACGGTCGCCGACAGCTTCCGCATCGGCTGCATCGGCCGCATCGACGAGGACTGCGTGCGGGCAGCGCTGCGGGCGATCGAAGCGACCCTCGATGAAATGGGCGTGGAATCCGGCGCACCGGCACGTCCCGGAAAGGCTTCGGGATGAGCTTTCGGTATCGCCGTACCTACCGCGGTCCACTCCGCGCCGTGGTCCTCGACTGGGCCGGAACCACTTGCGATCACGGTTGTCTGGCGCCGGCCGCAACCTTCATCGCAGCGTTCGCAAGCGCACACGTCCCCATAACGGTGGAGCAAGCGCGCGCTCCCATGGGCATGGCGAAGTGGCAACACATCAGGATGATCACCCGGATGCCCACCGTCGCCGAGGCCTGGGAGCGACACCACGGGCGGCCGCCAACCGACTCCGATGTCGATACGCTCTACGAGCATTTTCTGCCGCTCCAGATAGAAACCGTGGCGCGGAATTCGGAGTTGATCGAGGGGGTCCTCGATGTCGTCTCGGCCATGCGCCAGCGCGGGCTGAAGATCGGCTCGACCACCGGATACCCGGGCGCCGTCATGGAGGTGGTCGTTCGCGTGGCCAAGGCACAGGGCTACGAGCCAGACAGCATCGTCACCGCCGATGACACACCCTTGGGCCGCCCCGGTCCCTTCCCGGCGTTCAAGACGCTCATCGATATGGGCGTCCATCCGGTGGAGGCAGTCGTCAAGATCGGCGACACCGTCGTCGACATCGAGGAGGGTCTCAACGGGGGAATGTGGGCGGTGGGCGTTGCCGTGACCGGCAACGAAGTCGGTCTCTCCGCCGAAGATTGGGCCGCCCAACCCGCGGACCGAAAGGCCGCGCTTCGCGATCGTGCCTCAGCCAGACTGTCGTCCGCCGGCGCCCATTTCGTCGTCGACAGCCTTGCCCACGTCCTCCCCGTGCTCGACCAGATCGAGGCTGCGCTGGCGCGCGGGGAAAAGCCATGAACCGGCCAGCCATCGTGCAGAGCGAAGGCGACACCAATTCGGGTGAACGCCGGAACAGGTGGCGTTCCGGATACGTCGGCAAGGAGAGCCGGTCCCTGCTCGCTCGCGACGAGAAGGTATTCTTGAAGCAGTCGCTGTCCACACCCTGCCTCACCGCCATCCGCCGCGCCGAGGGCATCTGGCTCGAGGACATGGACGGGCGACGCTTCATGGATTTCCACGGCAACAGCGCGCACCACCTGGGCCACGGCCATCCCCGCGTCCGCGAAGCGATCCGCCGCCAGTTGGATGAACTGCCGTTCGCGCCACGCCGCCTCACCTGCGAGCCCGCGGTTGCCCTGGCTGAACGGCTCGTCGAATTGGCGCCCCCGGGGCTCGACAAGGTTCTGTTCGTTCCCGGTGGCTCGGAGGCGGTCGAGGTCGCCCTCAAGCTCGCCCGTGTCGCCACCGGCCGCTACAAGACCCTGTCGTTCTGGGACTCGTTTCACGGTGCCGGCTTTGGCGCCGCCAGCGTCAGCGGCGAGCGGCTTTTCCGTTCCCACGGCATCGGCCCGTTGCTGACCGGGAGCGAGCACGTGCCGCCATTCGCTTGCTACCGCTGTCCCTTTGGCTTTCCGTCCGTAAGCGGCCAACCGGATCTTGACGCCTGCCGCATGGCCTGCGCCCGGACGCTGGCATATACTCTCGAGCGAGAAGGTGACTTCGCCGCCTTTATCGCCGAGCCCGTTCGCAACGTACCCTACCTGCCGCCCCCCGACTTCTGGGCGAAGGTGCGCAAGAGCTGCGATGAACACGGAACGCTCCTGATCTTCGATGAGATTCCGACAGGTCTGGGCAGAACCGGCCGGCTGTTCGTCTGCGAGCACTTCGAAACGACGCCGGACATCCTCGTCCTGGGCAAGGCCCTCGGCGGCGGGATGTTGCCGCTGGCGGCGGTGCTTGCCCGGTCGGATCTCGATCTCGGTGAAGATCTTGCTGTCGGTCACTACACCCACGAAAAGAACCCGGTTCTGGCCAGCGCCGCCCTCGCGACCCTCGACGTCATCGTCGAAGAAGGGCTGGCCGAGCGCGCCGCCGAACTCGGCCGCCATGCGCTCGCGCGTCTAGGCGAGATCGCCGCGAGCCGTCCGGTGATTGGCGAGGTTCGGGGCATGGGTTTGATCATCGGCGTCGAGTTGATCACCGCCGGCGGCCAACCCGGAGACGACATAGCAACGGCGACGATGTACTCGGCGCTTTCCCGCGGTCTCAACTTCAAAGTGACCATGGGCAACGTACTGACCCTGACGCCGCCGCTGATAATCACCTACGCCGAGCTGGACACAGCCCTGGATATCCTGGCCGACAGCATCGACGAAGCAATCTCGTGGACGCCGGCATAGGCGAAACGGGCAACGGAAAGGGTGGAAGAGCGCTTGATGAACCTTTTCAGGCCCGATGCCGAAGTGCGGCCTTGAAGTGCGCGGCTAGTTTGACTACCGTCGAATTATGGAAGAGAAACGGGCTATCGAGGCGTTCGCAGCCTTGGCGCAGGAACATCGGTTGGCGGTGTTTCGCCTGCTCGTGCGGCACGGGCCTAGCGGGGCGGCGGCAGGCCAGATCGCCGACTGGGTCGGCGTGCCGCCGTCGACGCTGTCCCATCACTTGGCCCACCTGGAGCGGGCGGGATTGCTGAGATCGTGGCGCATCCAGCGCAACATCTTCTATGCCGTGGATGTCGAAGGCACGCGCCGGTTGATCGAATTCCTTACCGAGGATTGCTGTCAGGGACAACCCGAGATTTGCGGATACGGAAAGACGGCAGCCTGCGGCGGCGATCGCCATCGATCACTGTTTGAGGCGCAGGACGTTCCGAAACGTGGCGGATGAGTAGCAGCCGGGGGAAAAACCAACGGTGGCCCAGCGCCGTCTCGTCGTCCGTTCCCGACACGCTGCCCGATACTCGTCGACAATCATTCTTCGGCGAGGACGCTTCGCCCGGGATGACTGAAACCGCCTGAAGGAGGAAACCGATGGCTGAAGGCGCGACAGATCGCATGTACAATGTCTTGTTCTTGTGCACGGGCAACTCGGCCCGCAGCGTCATCGCCGAGAGCATCTTGAACCGGTACGGCCGGGGCCGATTCAGAGCATACAGCGCCGGCAGCCATCCCACCGGCGAGGTCAATCCCTATGCCCTCGAGCTGCTGAAGAACCAGAATTATCCAACCGGAGAGCTGCGCTCCAAGGACTGGGGCGAGTTCTCCGGGCGCGACGCACCCCATCTCGATTTTGTTTTCACCGTCTGCGACAACGCCGCCCAGGAGGTTTGCCCGGTTTGGCCGGGCCAGCCGATGACCGCCCACTGGGGCGTGCCCGATCCCGCGGCGGCCGAGGGGTCGGAGGCGGTCAAGCGCGCGGCCTTTGCCGAGACGATGCGGCTTCTGACCCAGCGGATCAGCATCTTCACCAGTCTGCCGCTCGCGTCTTTGGACAGGCTCAGCCTCCAGAAGCGACTGGACGACATCGGCAAGGCCAAGGACGCCCCGGACACCGCAGCCGAATAGGCGGATCGTCCAGCCGAATACGCGTTCGTCCGCTTCGCGCCCCGGCCGGAGGCCGGTACCGGCGGCGAAGTGAGGCCGTTTGCACAATCACCTTGCGAAGCGCCGGTTGATCCGATGCTCGGCAACAAGCGCGAGCGTCACTGCAGCCGCTGTCCCTCGCTGTTTTCAGCCCACCTTTCTTTTGCGCGGTTCCCCGTCAAGTCGTCAAATATGATGCTTGACACATCATAAAAAACGTCATATCGGCTAATTAACATAGCTGGAACATGATGCAAATCGTCGAATGATTACGGCTGCCCAGCTGCGTGCCGCCAGGGCTCTGGTCGGCTTGGACCAGCGCAAGTTGGCGGAGTTGTCGGGCCTTTCGGTGCCGACGATCCAGCGCATGGAAGCCAGCGGGGGCGTGATCCGGGGCAACGTGGACTCGTTGATGAAGCTCGTCGCCGCGCTCGATGCGGCCGGGATAGAGCTGATCGGCGAAGGGTCGGCCAGTTCCGGCGGCGGTCGTGGCGCCCGCCTCAAAGCCGCTCAGCCGCCGCCGGCGAAAGAGGAGCAGGACCGCAAAGTCGTCGGGCCAGAATACGGCCCCGAGGATCTGTGATCAAAGAGACAGGCGTCGCCAGCAATGTCCGTTGAAATCGCCCTGTGGTCGGTAGCCGCTTTGCTCGCAACAGCGTTCCTGGCGATCTTGCGCAGCCAATCGCCTGGTGCGCGAAGCCTTGTCTACGGTGCGTCGCTCGCGGTCTCGGCGGTTGCCTTCTCATCGGCTCTGGCAGCGCTGATAGGGCCGGCAGGCTCCGCCGCGGCATCGACCTTGCCGCTCGGCATTCCCTGGATCGGCGCCCACTTCCGGATCGACGCGCTCGCCGCCTTCTTCCTCGTGGTCGTCAACCTGGGCGGGGCGGCGGCGAGTCTCTACGGTCTGGGCTACGGCCGGCACGAGCCGGCGCCGCAGCGGGTGCTGCCCTTCTTTCCGGCGTTCCTCGCAGGGATGAACCTCGTGGTGCTGGCGGACGACGCCTTCACCTTCCTTCTGACCTGGGAGTTCATGTCGCTCGCGTCCTGGGCGCTCGTCATGGCCCACCACCGCGATCGTGACAACGTCCGTGCCGGCTACATCTACCTGACCATGGCGAGCTTCGGCACGTTCGCGCTCCTGCTCGCCTTCGGCCTCCTGGCGGGCGCGGAAGGAAGCTACACCTTCGAGGCGATCCGCGCCGGCAGCCATGCGACCTGGGTCGGCGCGTTTGTGCTCGCACTGGTCCTTCTCGGCGCCGGCTCCAAGGCCGGCATCGTGCCACTGCATGTCTGGCTGCCGCTCGCGCACCCAGCCGCACCCAGCCATGTCTCGGCGCTGATGAGCGGCGTCATGACCAAGGTCGCGGTCTACGGCTTCACCCGTATCGTCTTCGACCTGCTCGGCCAGCCGAGTTGGTGGTCAGGCATGGTGGTGCTGTTCCTGGGCGGCATCACGGCCGTGCTTGGCGTTCTCTATGCCCTGATGCAGCAGGACCTGAAGCGGCTGCTCGCTTATAGTACGGTCGAGAATATCGGCATCATCTACATCGGGCTCGGCCTGTCGCTCGCCTTCGGCGCCAACGGGATGCGGGCGGCGGCCGCTTTGGCTCTCACCGCCGCGCTGTTCCACGTCCTCAACCACTCCATCTTCAAGAGCCTGCTGTTCTTCGGGGCCGGGGCGGTGCTGACGGCGACCGCCGAGCGCGACATGGAGCATCTCGGCGGGCTCATCCACCGTATGCCCCTGACCAGCTTCACCTTCCTTGTCGGCTGTGTCGCCATTTCCGCCCTGCCGCCGCTGAACGGCTTCGTCTCCGAGTGGCTGACCTTCCAGGCCATCCTTCAAAGCCCCGACCTGCCGCAATGGGGTTTGAAGGTCATGGTGCCGGCGGTGGGGGGCCTTCTGGCGCTGTCGGCGGCGCTCGCCGCAGCCTGCTTCGTCAAGGCCTTTGGCGTGACCTTCCTCGGGCGGGCACGTTCCGAAGCGGCGACAGTGGCCCGCGAGGTCGACCGGTTCTCACTGAGCGCGATGTTCTTCTTTGCCGCGCTTTGCCTCTTGGCCGGAATCCTTCCCGGCTTCGTGATCGACGCTCTGGCGCCGGTGACGCTGTCCCTTGTCGGCGAGCGCATGCCGGTCCAAACCGGCGTGCCCTGGCTGTCGATCGTGCCGATTACGGAGAGCCGCAGTTCCTACAACGGCCTTCTCGTCTTTCTCTTCATCGCGGTCTCGGCCTTGCTTGCTGTGAGCGTCATCCACCGCTTCGCATCTCGCAAGCTGCGCCGGGCGCCGGCTTGGGACTGCGGCTTTCCCGACCCCAGCCCGAACACGCAATACACGGCCGGAAGCTTTGCGCAACCCATCCGCCGCGTCTTCGGCACGCTCGTTTTCCAGGCCCGCGAGCAGGTGGCGATGCCGCCGCCCGGGAGCCTCGAGGCGGCGCGCCTGACCGTCACGTTCCGAGACCTTATCTGGGAGGGCATCTACGAGCCGATCGCCGGCATCGTCAATTCTGCTGCCGACCGGCTCAATGTCCTGCAGTTCCTGACGATTCGCCGATATCTGAGCCTGGTCTTCATTGCCCTCGTCCTGCTGCTCCTGGTGCTCGCGATATGGCCCTGATCCTCGACTTCTTGACGCAGGGCGCCCAAATGGCCCTGGTGCTGGCGCTGGCACCCTTGCTCACGGGCTTCGTGCGCAAGGTCAAGGCGAGGCTCCTCCAACGCCGAGGGCCGTCGCTGATCCAGCCCTACCGTGATCTCTTGCGGCTGCTGCGCAAGGAGGTGGTGCTCGCCGAGAACGCCTCCTGGCTGTTCCGCGTCACGCCCTACCTCGTCTTCGCCGCGACCTGGGTGGCGGCGGCCCTCGTGCCGACCTTCGCTACCGGCCTCATGTACTCCTGGACGGCCGATCTCATCGCCATCATCGCGCTCCTCGGCCAGCGCGCGATTCTTCCTGGCGCTGGCGGGCATGGACGTCGGCACCAGTTTCGGCGGCATCGGCTCAAGCCGCGAGGTGATGATCGCCTCGCTCGCCGAGCCGGCGATGCTGCTCATCGTCTTCACGCTGGCGCTCGTCGCCGGCTCGACGCAGCTTTCGACCATTGCGGCCTTCATGACTTCGCCCAACGTGGGTTTGCGCGTCTCGCTCGGCCTCGTGCTGGTCGGCCTCCTCATCGTGGCGGTCGCGGAGAACGCGCGGATTCCGGTGGACAACCCTGCGACGCACCTGGAGCTGACCATGGTGCACGAGGCCATGGTGCTGGAATACTCCGGCCGCCATCTCGCCATGATCGAGTTCGCCGCGTCCCTCAAGCTGCTGCTCTATGCCTCGCTGATCGCCTGCCTGTTCGTGCCTTGGGGCCTGGACGGCGCAGCGGCAGGCTCCGCAGGATCTGTAGTCGGCGTGCTGGCTTACCTCGTCAAGCTCGCGGCCGTTGGCTTCCTGCTCGCCGTGTTCGAAACCGCTATCGCCAAGATGCGGGTTTTCCGCGTGCCCGACTTCCTCGGCGCCGCGCTCATGCTGGGGCTGCTCGGCACCCTGCTCTTGTTCGTCTCCCGGAGCCTGTGATGGACGGCCTCGCCTTCGACATCGCCCACCTGCTCGCCGGCGGCCTTGTTCTGGTCAGCCTCATGATGCTCTATCAGGACCGGCTTTACGCGCTGCTCAACATCTTCGCGCTGCACGCTTTGGTGCTCGCCCTCTCGGTCGCTTGGCAGGCATTCATACAGAACGCTCCGCATCTCTACATCACCGCGATCATCGCGCTCGTTTTCAAGGCGATCGCCATCCCGATGGCGCTTCATCGCATCATCCAGCGGCTCGGCATCCATCGCGAGATCGAGACGGTTGTCGGCATCGGTCCCACGATGATGGCCGGCATGGGCCTCGTGGCGCTCTCCATCGCCGTGATGCTGCAAGTGACCGAGGAGGCCGACCCTTTGGCGCGCCAGGATCTAGCCTTCGCCCTTGGCTGTGGTGCTGCTCGGTCTTCTTCTCATGGTGACGCGCCGCAACGCGGTGAGCCAGGTGGTCGGCTTCATGTCGCTTGAGAACGGTCTGATCCTGGCCGCGACCGGCGCCAAGGGCATGCCGCTGGTGGTGGAGATCAGCGTCGCCTTCTCGGTGCTGATCGCGTTCATCGTGATCGGGATCTTCCTGTTCCGCATTCGGGAGCGCTTCGACACGGTGGACGTCCACGCGCTCGACCTCCGCCGGGGGGACCGGCAATGAGCATGCCTGCCTTCGATCCCGCACCGGCGGTTTTCCTCATCCCGTTGGGGGCGGCGGCACTGCTAGTCCTGCTGCCGAGCTACAGGCTCACCGCCCGGCTGAACGTGCTGGCCACCCTGCTGACGCTGCTCGCGGCGGCGTCGCTTCTTCTCGGGGATCGTCCGGAACCGGGGCCGTATCTGCTGATCGACGATCTCAACATCGTCTTCATCGTGCTCAACACGTTCGTCGGCTTCACGACGAGCGTGTTCAGCGCAAGCTACATTGCTCACGAACTCGAGACCGGGCGGCTCGCGCCGACCTACCTGCGTTTCTACCACGCCATGTACCAGGCGCTGATGTTCGCGATGAACCTGGCGCTCGTTGCGAACAACATCGGGCTCATGTGGGTCGCGATCGAGCTCGCCACCCTGACCACCGTGCTGATGGTCGGCATCTATCGGACACACGAGGCGCTGGAGGCGGCGTGGAAATACTTCATCCTCGGCAGCGTCGGCATCGCGCTCGCGCTGTTCGGCACGATCCTTGTCTACATGGCGGCCCACCCCGTGGTCGGCGAAGGGCTCGAGGCGATGATGTGGACCACTCTGATGCACCATGTCGCCGGCTTCGATCCGGCGCTGCTCAGCCTCGCCTTCATCTTTCTCTTGCTGGGCTACGGCACCAAGGTGGGCCTGGCGCCGCTGCATGCCTGGCTGCCCGACGCCCATGCCGAGGGCCCGACGCCGATCTCGGCGGTGCTGTCCGGCTTGCTCCTGAACGTGGCGCTCTATGCCGTGCTGCGCTTCAAGATGCTGCTCACCGCCAATCCCGACGCCATCGCGCCGGGGCCGCTGATGGTCACCATGGGCCTGGTCTCGCTCGTCTTCGCCGCGTTCATGCTCTACCGCCGGCGCGACATCAAACGCATGTTCGCCTATTCCTCGATCGAGCACATGGGCATCATCACCTTTGCCTTCGGCATGGGCGGGCCGCTCGCCAACTTCGCGGGGCTCCTGCACATGGTGATGCACAGCCTCACCAAGTCGGCGATCTTCTTCGCCGTCGGCCACGTCGCCCAGGTCAAGGGCACGCAGAAGATCGCCGATATTGGCGGCCTCACCGAGACCCACCCTTGGCTCGGCTGGGGCCTCGTGGTCGGCGTCGTGGCGATCGCCGGCCTGCCGCCGCTCGGCATCTTCATGAGCGAGTTCCTGGTCGTCAGCTCGACCTTCGCCCGCGAGCCGCTGCTGGCGGTGCCGCTGGTGCTCGGCCTTCTGGTCGCGTTCGGCGCCCTGCTGCTGCGCCTCAACGGGCTCGCGTTCGGAGAGCCCCGCGGCAGCACCGCGCCTGCGGAAGCGTCTTACGTGCCGATGTTCGCCCATCTCGCGCTGGTGCTCGCCGCCGGACTTTACCTGCCGCCGCCGCTCGTCGCGTGGTTCCAGCATGTCGCCGGTATCCTCGGATGACGCGGCAGAGCCCGTGCCCTCGCCCGACCTGATCCTGAGCGGCCGCCGCATCGCGCCACCGGCCGTGGCCCCGCGCTGTCGTCGACCCGGCTGTCTGGAGCCTCGCCGCCGGGCAACTGGCGGAGGGCCATTGGAGATTGCTGGGGCTGTGGGGAGAACCGCAAACGGCCCACATGGCGCTGCTCGACGAACCGGCCGGCGGGATCGCCGTCATCAGTGTGGACTGCATGGATGGACGCTATCCGTCCGTCGGGCAGCGACATCCGCCGGCGATGCGCCTGGAGCGGGCCGCACGCGACCTGTTCGGGATCGAACCGGCGGGCCTGCCCGACAGGCGGCCGTGGCTCGATCACGGCCGCTGGGGCGTGCGTCATCCACTTGGCGACCATAAGACCGAGGCGGTGGCCGAGCGCCCGCCCTATGGCTTCCTGCCGGCCGAGGGCGAAAGCCTGCACCAGATCCCGGTCGGCCCGGTGCATGCCGGCATCATCGAGCCCGGCCATTTCCGCTTCACCGCCAACGGCGAGACCGTCGTCCGCCTCGAAGAGCGTCTGGGCTATGTGCACAAGGGTATCGAAGGCCTGATGGCCGGGGCCGATCTCGAGCGGGCGGCGAAACTTGCCGGACGGACCTCCGGCGACAGCACCGTCGCCTATCAGCTCGCCTTCGCGCGCGCCGTCGAGGCGGCGCTTGCCCTCGAGGTGCCGCAACGTGCCCACTGGCTGCGGGCGCTCATGGCGGAGCTTGAACGCCTCGCCAATCACCTCGGCGACATCGGCGCCATTTGCAACGACGCGGCGTTCGCGCTGATGCATGCCCATTGCGGCATCCTCCGGGAACAGGTTCTGCGGGCGAACGATGCCTGTTTCGATCACCGGCTGATGCGCGACCGCATCGTTCCGGGGGGCGTGATCGGCGATGTCGCGGAGGGTGGCCTCGCCGCCTTGCGCGCGTTGCTCGCCGAGGTGCGCCGGCGTTTTCCCGCGCTGGTCGAGCTCTACGACAACACGGCGTCTCTCCAGGACCGGACCGCCGGCACCGGGGTACTGACGCCGGACCTCGCGCGCCGGTTCGGCGCCGGCGGCTTTGTCGGGCGGGCCTCGGGCGCGCCTTCGACGCACGCAAGCTTCCCGATCAACCGCCGTACGATCGCCTCCGCTTCGATGTGCCGGTGCTCGATGACGGCGACGTCAATGCGCGCGTGTGGATCCGCGTTCGCGAGGTCGAGCAGAGCCTGTCACTCATCGAGCAGATACTGGACGGATTGCCGGACGGCGCGGTGCGGGCCGAGGTCGCGCCTGGCTCCGGCGAGGGATTGGCGCTCGTCGAGGGCTTTCGCGGCGATGTCCTGGTGTGGCTGCGCCTCGACGCCGGAGGACGGGTGGCGCGCTGCCATCTCCGCGACCCGTCCTGGTTCCAATGGCCGCTGCTCGAAGCGGTCATCGAGGGCAACATCGTCGCCGACTTCCCGCTCTGCAACAAGTCGTTCAACTGCTCCTACTCGGGGCACGATCTTTGAAAGCGTCGCCTCATGCGGAAGTTGCTCCTCGAAGGCCTGATCCGACCACCGCTCACCGAGCGGGCGCCCTCCCCGGACGACGCGGCGCTGATCGAACTCGCCAACGCGCTCGGCCGTGCAGGACAACGGCGCCTCGGCCGCAGCCTTTCGATCCGCGAGGTCGACGCCGGCTCGTGCAACGGCTGCGAGCTCGAGATCCACGCGCTCAACAACGCCTACTACGACATCGAGCGGTTCGGGCTGCGCTTCGTCGCCTCGCCGCGCCATGCCGACGTGCTGCTGGTCACCGGGCCGGTCACCAGGAACATGCGCGAGGCTCTGGAGCGCACCTACGCCGCGACGCCCGATCCGAAGTGGGTGGTCGCGGTCGGCGACTGCGCGCGCGACGGCGGGTGTTTCGCCGGAAGCTATGCCGTCACGGGTGGCGTCGCGGATGTCATTCCGGTCGACCTGCATATCCCCGGCTGCCCCCCGCGCCCGCTGGAGATCGTGCAAGCTCTCCTGGCGCTGGTGCAGTCGTCCGCGGCCGAGACGAGGGCCGTTTGAAGGACACACGCCTCGACGACGCGGCTCTTAGCAGCGCCGGTCAGGCCGGTCGCGTCTTCCAAGTCGCCGCCGTCGCGCTTCCGCACCACGATCCACCGGGAGATAACCCACAACCCCCCCCGGGGGGGGGGGGGGGGGGGGGGGGGGGGGGGGGGGGGGGGGGGGGGGGGGGGGGGGGGGGGGGGGGGGGGGGGGGGGGGGGGGGGGGGGGGGGGGGGGGGGGGGGGGGGGGGGGGGGGGGGGGGGGGGGGGGGCGGCCCGGGGGGGCCGCCCCGGGGGGGGGGGGGGGGGGGGGGGGGGGGGCGGCGGGGGGGGGGGCCGGGGGGCCGGGGGGGGCGGCGGGGGGGGGGGGGGGGCGGGGGGGCGGGGGGCCGCGGGGGGGGCGGGGGGGGGGGGGGGGGGGGGGGGGCCGGGGCGGCCCCGGGGGGGGGGGCGGGCCGGCCCGGGCCGCCCGGGCGGGGGGGGGGCCGGGCCCCCCGCCCCGGGGGGCGGGCCGGGGGCCGGCCGGGGGGGCGGGGGGGGGGGCGCCGGCCGCCCCGCGGGGGGCCCCGGGGGCCGCGGCCGCCGGGCGGCCCGCCCGGGGGCGGGGGCCGGCCCGGGGGGCGGCGGCGGGGCCGGGGCGCCCCCGGGGGGGGGTGGGGGGGGGTCGCCGGCGGCCCGCCCTGGGGGGGGCGGCGGGGGGGGCCTTCCCCCGGCGGCCGCGGGGGGGGGGGGGGGGGTTGGGGGCGCTTTCCCTGGGGCGGCGGGGGCGGGGGGGGGGGGGGGGGGGGGGCTTCCGGGGGCGGGGGGGGGGGGGGGGCGCGGGGGGCCGGCCCCGCCGGGGGGGGGGGGGGTGTGGGCCCCCCCCCGTTCGTGGGGGGGGGGGGGGGGCGGCGGAGGGGGGGCGGCGGGGCGGGGGGGGGGGGGCGGCGGGGGCGGGGGGGGTTTGGGCGGGGTCCGCGCCCTTTTGGGGGGGGGTTTCTTGGGGTTTTGTGGGGTTTGTGGGGCCCGGCGGCTGGGGGGGGGGGGTCGGGGGGCCGGGGGGGGGGGGGGGGTTCCCCCCCCCCGGCCGCGGGGGGCGGGGGGTGTCGGGGGGTGTCGGCGCTCGGGGGGGGGGGGGGGGGGGGGGCCGGGCCCCCGGCTCCGGGGGGGGGGGGGGGGGGGGGGGGGGGGGGGTTGTCGGGGGGGGGGGGCTTCGGGGTTTGTCCCCCGGGGGGGGGGGGGGCCGGGGGGGGCCCCGCGCCGCCTGTTGGGGGGGGGGGGTTGGGCGGCCCCGGGGGGGGGCTGTGGGGGGTCGGGTGGGCTTTGCAGCGGCTTTCGCCGGGGGGTCTTTGCTTGGGGGGGGGGGGGGTTTTCGGCGCCGGCGGGGGGGGGGTTGGTCCCCGGGGGGCGGGCGGGGGCGGCTTCCCGGGGGGGGGGCCGCGAGCGGGGGCGCTGACCCCCCCCCCGCCCGCGGGGGGGGGCATCTGCGGTCTGCGGGCCCCGGCGGACGGTTTTACACCCGGGTACCTTTTGGGGGGGGGGCCGCGCCGCCCGGGCGGCGGGGTTGGTTTGTTGGGGGTTTGGGGGGGGGGGGGGGGGGGTTTCCGTTTGGGGGCTCTTCCGGCGGGCGGCTTGGTTGGGGGTGGGTTTGGGGGGGCGCGTCGCGGGGGGGGGGGGGGCCGGGGGGGCGGGGGGGGGGGGGGGGGGCCGGGGCCCCGGGGGGGCCGCGGGGCTCTTGGGGGGCGTTCCCCCGCGGGGGGGGGGGGGGGGGGGGGGGCCCCGGCGGGGGGGGGGGGGCCCCCCCGCCGCCCCCCCCCCGGTGCGCCGACGGCTACAGGCCGGGCATGACCTGCTGAAGGGCTGCGCGGGTCGGGGTGGACGCCTGGACGGCGGAAGCGAACGCGGCGGTGCTGCGCGGTTTAGCGGATGTTAACCATGTTCGGCGATGGTGGCGGCATGACGATCGCCCCGTCAAGCATCCGGACGCCACTCGCTCGACCGCAGGCCGACGGCAGTGCGGGCAAGCGAGCGGCGACGGCGACGGCAAGCGCCGTCCGCGCCGCGTCGCCCGCCGGAGGAGCCTCGGCGACTGACGCGGGGATGGTGCGGCTGCGGCGATTCCTCGAGTCCGGGGAACGTCCGGCGCGCTTCGTGTTGCCGGGGTCATACCTGAACATCCTGGTTTGACATCGCTCAAACTCTGTTGACCGGCGCGTCGGGTTGTACCGGCGGCTGCGGCAAGGCCATCGCGGGCGCCGCTTCGAGGGCATGGACCTGCACCTTTGCGTTGCGGCCGCGCAACGGCAGGACGCCGATGGCGGTCGAATGGAAGCCGTCGCCGGCGGCGGCGAGGGCCCGCTCGGTGACCAGAATGTACGTGCCATACTGCTTGTTCATCTGCTCCAGGCGGGCGGCGATGTTGACCTCGTCGCCGTGCACGGTGAACAACAACCGCTCGGCGGTGCCGACGGCGCCGGTGATCAGCTGGCCGGTGCTGATGCCGCACCGCGCCTTGAGCGCCAGGCCGCTGCCGAAGCGGCGGTTGGCGAGCACGTCCTGGATGTCGAGGGCGGTGCGCAGCGCGTGGGCGGCGTGGTCGGGGTCGTCGATGGTGGTGTTGAAGGTCACCAGCATGGCGTCGCCGCGGAACTCGGTGATGACGCCGCCGTAGCGGGCGATCACTTCGCCGACCGCTGCGAGGTAGTCGTTGAAGGTCTGCATCAGCTCGTTCGGCGACAGCCGTTCGGCAATGCCGGAGAACCCCTCGATGTCGCAGAACAGGATGCTGGCGGTCTTGACCTCACCGACGCCGGGCCGGATGCCACGGTCGGAGTGGGCAATGCGGGCGGCGACGTCAGGGGTGACGAAACGGGACAGATCCTGGGCCACCGTGGCGTCGGCGACGGCGCGGATCAGAAGGCGCCGCGCCCGCACCTGCGCCACCGCCAGAACCGCGGTGACGAGGAGGATGGAAATGATCTTGTCGATCTCCGCCCCGACGAGGACCATGTTGGAGGTCAGGTAGGCGACGTAATCGCGGGTGACGACGGCGGCGCTGCCGGCCATGGCATCGATGGCGTACCACAGCAGCGCGAACCAGCCCACGGCAGCGGCGGTGCCGGTGGCGATCACGAACGTCGGCTCGAAGCGGAGCGTCCTGAGGGAGATAAAGATGAACACATACAGCAGTGTCGGCGCCTTGAGATAGAACGGCGCCGGTTGCTGGTACTGCAGATGAAAGCTCCAGATCAGCACCATGAGGAGGCCCATGTCGCCGATCACCGAGATGAACAGGAACCATTTCGGCAGCACCCACTGATACGAGAGGAGCAGCCTGACGCCTGTAAACAGCACGTAGAGCGCCAGAACATAGGGCACCGGCGTGAACGGCGTGCCCTCAGAGGTCTTGGGCGCGACCGTGTAGAGCAGGACGAAGAACACGACGAGAGCAAGCTGCGTCCAGCCGATCAGCTTCTCGGCCTGCACCTGTTGTGCTTCGATCGAGCGCCGCACCCGCTCCGGCATTTCTGCGTGCCCGGACGGGCCGAAGACGAACCTGCCGACCTTGTTCGACATGCGGTGAATCCCTTACGAGCGCCCGGCGCGTTGGCGGCCATGTTCGGGCGGCGACGGAGTATGGACCCCCGCGGCGCTCGACGCGATCACACCGTTGCACAACCTCGTTACGGGCGGCTCCGGACGAACCCGGACGCCATATGATCGCCCTTGGGCAAGGCCAAGATTTCCTGTACGGAGTCGAGTATGACGGATGAACGAACCAACCTGATCGGGCTCACCCGTGCGGAACTGGAAAGCCGGCTGACCGCGATCGGGGAGCAGCGCTTCCGCGTCCGCCAGGTCTGGCACTGGATCTACCACCGCGGCGCCCGCGACTTCGACCAGATGACGTCGCTGGCGAAGCCGCTCCGCACCCGCCTTGCCGAGCATTTCACCACGGCCCGCCCGGAGGTCAGCCGCGAGCAGACGTCCGAGGACGGCTCCCGCAAGTGGCTGTTGCGCTTCGCCGACGGGACGGAAGCGGAATCGGTGTTCATCCCCGAAGAAGACCGTGGCGCCCTGTGTGTCTCGACCCAGGTCGGCTGCACGCTCACCTGCCGGTTCTGCCACACCGGCACCCAGCGCCTCGTGCGCAACCTCGACGCCGGCGAGATCGTCGCGCAGGTGCTGGTGGCCCGGGACGCCTTCGGCGAATGGCCGGCGCCGCCGGGCGAGCGCATGCTGTCCAACGTGGTGGTGATGGGCATGGGCGAACCGCTGTTCAACTACGATAACGTCGCCGACGCGCTCCGCATCATCATGGATCCCGAGGGCATCGCGATCTCACGGCGGCGCATCACGCTCTCGACCGCAGGCGTGGTGCCGATGATCCGCCGCGTCGGCGCCGATCTCGGCGTCAAGCTGGCGGTCAGCCTGCACGCGGCGACCGACGAGCTTCGCGACGCCATCATGCCGATCAACAAGAAATACCCGCTGGCCGAGTTGATGCAGGCGTGCCGGGAGTATCCGGGCGCGGACAACGCGCGGCGGATCACCTTCGAATACGTGATGCTGAAGGGCGTCAACGACTCGGCGGACGACGCCCGCGCCTTGGCGGCGCTGGTGCGCGGCATACCGGCCAAGTTCAACCTGATCCCGTTCAACGCGTGGCCGGGCGCGCCGTACGCCTGCTCGCCGATGGCGACGATCCGCCGCTTCAGCGCCATCCTCAACGACGCCGGGTATACGGCGCCGATCCGGGTTCCGCGCGGACGCGACATCCTGGCAGCGTGCGGACAGCTACGCTCCGCGAGCGAGCGGGAGCGCCTGTCGCGAATGACGGCACGTCTCGCTGCCGGCATCGCCGACGAGCACCACCCGAGGCCGCCCGATCCGCCAACGGCCGACCCGCCGCCGGCCGATCCGCCATCGGCATGAAGGCTCGGGGCTCGCTCCAGACCGTCGGGCAGGTGCTCGCCCTGACGCTGTTCTGCCTTGCTCTCTACGTGCCGGGGCTGACCGTTGTGCCGCCGCTCGATCGCGACGAAGCCCGCTTCGCTCAGGCGACCAAACAGATGCTGGAGACCGGCGACCTCGTCGACATTCGCTTCCAGGAGGAGCCGCGCCATAAGAAGCCCGCCGGCATCCACTGGCTGCAGGCTGCGTCCGTGGCGCTGGTGGGCGAGCCGAAGACGACCATCTGGCCCTATCGCCTGCCGTCGGCGCTGGCAGCGTGGGCGGCGGCGCTGCTCGTCTTCGCCGTCGGCGCCTCGCTGTTCGACCGGCGCACCGCCTGGCTCGGCGCCGGACTCACCGCCGGCTCAGTGATGCTGGTGCTGGAGGCGCATCAGGCCAAAACCGACGCGGTGCTGCTTGCCACGGTCGTCGCTGCACAGTTGGCGCTGGCGCGCCTCTACATGAGCGGGCGCGCGGACGCTGCCGATGTCAAACCACCCGGCATCGCCGCCGCCCTGACATTCTGGAACGCACAGGCGGTCGGCATCCTCGTCAAGGGTCCGATCGCGCCGCTGGTCAGCGGCTTGACCATCCTCGCCCTGGTCCTCGCCGACCGCGACGGCCGCTGGCTCAAGGGGCTGCGTCCGAAACTGGGCGTGCCGCTCGCGCTGGCGATCGTCGCACCATGGGCGATCGCCATCGGCGTCGTCACCGATGGCGCCTTCTACACCAGCGCCATCGGCTCCGACCTGTTGTCCAAGGTCGGCTCCGGTCAGGAATCCCACGGCGCCTGGCCCGGCTACCATATGCTCCTGATGCTGGCGCTGTTCTGGCCCGGCTCCCTCTACGGGTGGCCGGCGCTGCTTCAGGCGTGGCGGACACGGGCCGCCCCTGGGGTCCGCTTCTGCCTCGCGTGGCTGGTGCCGGCTTGGCTGGTGTTCGAGTTGGTGCCCACCAAGCTCCCGCACTACGTCTTGCCCCTCTATCCGGCTCTGGCGCTGCTCACCGCCCATGCCGTCCTCGGAACCGCGGGTCGGCTCGACGCGCGCTGGGTAAGGGCGATTCAGGTGGTGTGGGCGGCGCTGGCCATCGCGCTCGGCGTGGCGGCGATGGTGCTGCCGGCGATCCTCGGCGATGGCTTTACAGCCTGGTCCTTGGTCCCCGCCGCCGCCGCGTTCGCCGCCGCGGTGCTGACATTGCGCCTCACTTGGCGCGGCCGGCCGCTGGCGGCGACGCTGTGTGCTCTGCTGCTGGGCGCCGTTACCCTCGCCTCGACGCTGCACTGGGTCATGCCGCGTCTCTCCGATCTCTGGCTCAGCCGCGAAATCGCCGCCTTGGTCGCCGAAGCCGCGCCGGCTGGTGACCCTGTGGTGGCGGTGGCCGGGTTGAGCGAGCCGAGCCTGGTTTTTCTGCTCGGCACCAGGACCCGGCTCACAGATGGCGCCGGCGCCGCCCGTCATCTCGCCGCGTCGCCCGGTGTCGTGGTCGTGGTCAGCGCCCGGGAAGCGGATGCGTTCCGCTCTACAGCCGCGGATCTGGGCGTTGTGCCGTGCCTGCGCGGCGCCGTCACGGGTTTGAACTACTCCAAAGGCGATGATTTGCAACTGACGCTCTACGACCGAAGCTGCTGATCCGACGCCGTGCCGGGCGACCCTCCCAGTCGCTCGCCACTCTTCCGGGCAGCATCCACGCCTTCGATACGCGGCGGCCGTGGCTGGCGTCGTTCATCGTGGTGACGCTGGCGGCCCTGATCAGCATGCTGTGGTTCCGCTTCATCGGAAACCTCGGCCTTGTGCCACGGTTTTGCCACCCGGCACGGATATAACATATTGAAATAGCTTGTTTTGTGTCCGTACGCTACGTAAAGGTGTATGCGGATGTATGCAGTCGTCACGGTGTGGACTGAGAGACAGGTAACGCCGGTAGACCGGAGACAGAACCCTGAGTTCTACCCACGGATGCATTCTGTGCTGCCCGCCTTCGGGTCTAGTGCAGCGGTGCATTCAAAAAATGCACCATTGCTGCACGCAACCCTTGATTCTCGTGCAAACCGTGACTTGTTCACCGAATCATTCGCAGGGGTTGTGCACTAGGACCCTGATCGCGCGGTGCGGACTTGCGAGACATGACGGGCAAAAGAACCTTAACAGAACATGCCCACGACTCCGGGCTCCGTCAAGGGTGGCCCCCCTACAGCAACCCCATCTGCTTGAAGCTGGACTGGCCGCGGCGGGAGACGATGACGTGATCGTGCAGCACGATCCCGACGCCCTCGAGGGCCTTCTTGACGATGCGGGTCATCTGGATGTCGCCGTCGGACGGCTTCGGATGGTTGCTGGGATGATTGTGGACCATGATCAGCGCCGAGGCGTCTAGGGCCAGTGCGCGCTTGACCACCTCGCGCGGGTAGACGGGCGTGTGATCGATGGAGCCGGTGTGCTGCACTTCGTCGGCGATGAGCACGTTGCGGCGGTCGAGAAACAGCACCCGGAACTGCTCGACCTTTGCGTGCGCCATCGACGCCCGGAGGTATGATATCAGCTTGTCCCAGGTGGTCAGCACCGGCGCTTCGTCCACCTCTTCCCGGATGATGCGTGCGGCAAGCGTGCGCACCGCCTTGAACATGGCGATGGTGTGGTGGTTGACCGGCTCGAACGCGGCGAGCCGCTCCTCGGAGGCGTTGACGACGCCGCCGAGGCTGCCGAACGCCTTGAGCAGGTCCTTGGCGAGGGGCTTGGTGTCGAGCCGCTGGATTGAAAAAAACAACAGCAGCTCCAGCAACTCGTAGTCCGGCAGTGCTTCGTCGGCACCGGCGAGGAAGCGATCGCGGAGGCGCTGGCGATGCCCCCAGTAGTGCGGGCGGTTGGTGAGGAGTTCTTGGCTCTGGCTGTCCGACAGGCCGGTTGGCGGGGCGGCGGCTTCACCTTGCAACTTCTGCGACAAGAGCGGCCGCGGGTCCTCGCACTGGAACACCCAGTGCTGGCGGATCCGGTCCCAGGTGCCGCCCAGTTCGCGCATCAGATGGCGATGCGGGTGGGTGTCGCCCTCGATCGTGTAGATGCTCTCGCCGGACGGTGTCACCCGCTGCGTCACGTTCAGGCCGACGGCCGTCAGAACGGCGTCGGCGTCTTGCCGGCTCACGGTCATCACCAACGCATCTCGCTCCTTGCGACGCGACCAGCACCGGGAGCCGCAGACTTGGAGAGGCGGCCGAGGCTCCCGGTGGGTGCGGGTTGTCGGTTGTGCAATCCAGATGCATCCGATGCGTTAACCCAATGGTAAGATAGCAGCACCACCCCAATTGGGTAAAGAGAGATTCCGTGCGTTCGATGGGGTATGCGGCAGCCCGGCCGGCCGGCCGAGGCTCGCGCGCTACGAGCGGGAGCGGCGGCCGGGAATGGGGATCAGGCTCAACCCGAACAGCACCGCGGCAACCAGCACGATCGACGGCCCGGACGGTGTGTCCAGGTAGAGGGAGGCGTAGAGGCCGAGCACCGCCGCCGCGGCGCCGATAAGCGCAGCGAGAACCGCCATCCGCTCCGGCGTGGCCGCGAACGGGCGGGCGGCGGCGGCCGGAATGATCAACAGCGCGGTGACCAGGATGATGCCGACCAGCTTCATCGCCATGGCGATGATCAGGGCGATCAGCACCATGAAGATCACCTGCACCCGGCCGACCGGCACGCCCTCGGCCTGAGCCAGATCCTGATGCACGGTCGCAGCCAGCAGTGGGCGCCAGATGGCCACCAGCGCGGCGACGACGAGAACGCCGCCGCCGTAGATCCAGGCGAGATCCGCCGGCGTCACGGCGAGAATGTCGCCGAACAGGTAGCCCATGAGATCGAGCCGCAGCCATGCCATGAGGCCGATGGCGACCAAGCCGAGCGACAGGGACGCGTGAGAGAGGATGCCGAGCAGCGCGTCCGATGACAGCCATTGGCGTTGCTGGAGAGCGACTAGAGCGACGGCGATTGTGGTCGTCACCACCACCACGCCGGCGGTGAGGTTGATGTCCAGGAACAGGCCGAGGGCAACGCCGAGCAGCGCCGAATGGGCCATGGCGTCGCCGACATAAGCGATCCGGCGCCAGATGATGAAACAGCCGAGCGGCCCGGCGACGACCGCGACGCCAATCCCCGCGAGGACGGCGCGAATGAAAAAATCGTCGAGCATCATCGGGCTTTCGGCTGCGAGGGCGCGGACGCCGGGTCCGGGTGGCTGCCGTCCCGCAACGGTACGACGTCGCCGGCAGCATCGTGGGCGTGATCGTGATGGTGAGTGTAGACCGCGAGCGCAGGGGCCGCCCGCGGCCCGAACAAGCGGACGTATTCCGGATGCTGACCGACCGCTTCCGGTGTGCCGGCACAACAGACGTGGCGGTTGAGGCAGAGCACGTGGTCGGTGGCGGCCATCACCACGTGGATGTCGTGGGACACCATGAGGATGCCGCAGCCGCGTTGCCGCCTGAGCCCGCCGATCAGTTCGTAGAGGGCCGCTTCGCCGGCATAGTCGACACCCTGCACCGGCTCGTCGAGCACCAGGAGATCCGGGTTGGCGAGCAGCGCGCGGCCGAGCAACACCCGCTGCAACTCGCCGCCCGACAGCGACTGAACTGCAGCAGCGGCCAAGTGCGCGACGCCGGTCTCCGCCAACGCCGCCACGACCTCGGCGGGCGATCGCCGCACCGTCAGGGTCATAAGCCGGCTGACGGTCATCGGCAGCACCGCCTCCACGTGCAGGCGCTGCGGCAGGTAGCCGACGCGCAGCCCGGCGCGGCGTCGCACGCGACCGGCGCTGGGCGGCACGAGGCCGAGCACCAGCTTCAGCAAGGTCGTCTTGCCGGCGCCGTTGGGGCCGATGATCGTGGTAATCTCCCCTCTCCGCAGGGTGATGTCGACGCCCTCGACGATAGTGGCTGCGCCATATCGCAAAGTCAGGGCCTCGCCGACCACCAGCGTTGCCGGATCCAAGGCAGTGTCCGTCACGCGCAGATCCCTCGAGAGCCAGAGGTGTCGGTTTGGCGGTCCCGGCCGTTGCACGGCCTCGGTGTTGACACGCCGTGCCGCCATTCTGTAACAGCAGGCGCGGCGCGTTTCCAGTCGTGGCGGAGGAGGAGCCGGTTGTGAGGATCGTACACCTCTTTCTGCGCATCTCCCTCGCCTTCGCGATGTGTGCGGTGATCAACGTTGCGGCGCGTGCCGATGCGCTGCACGTGGTCGCGAGCATCCAGCCGGTTCATTCCCTCGTGGCGGGCGTCATGGATGGCGTCGGTGAACCGACCTTGCTGATCCAGGGCGGTGCGTCGCCGCATACCTACGCGTTGAAGCCATCGGAAGCAGCGGCGTTGCAGCAGGCGGACGTGGTGTTCTGGATCGGGGAGGCGCTGGAGACCTTCCTCGCCAAGCCGCTCCGGAGCCTGTCGCGCCGCGCGGCCATCGTCACCTTGGCGGACGCGGACGGGGTTGACTTGGTTGAGGCTGGATCCGGGGACCATGCTGCTCACGATCATGCCGACGGCGGGCACGATCACGCCGACGGCGGGCACGACATGCACATCTGGCTCGACCCGACGAACGCTGAGGCGATGGTCCGGCGCATCGTGGACGCGCTAAGCCTTGCCGATCCCGCAGCGGCACCGCAGTTCCGGGCCAACGGGGCCGCCCTGCAGCGGCGGCTCGCCGGCTTGGACGCGGCGCTGTTCAAGGCCCTGACGCCGCTCCAGGGGCGACCCTACATCGTGCTCCATGACGCCTACCGCTATCTGGAGCGGCGCTACGGCTTGACGCAGGCGGGGGCGATAACCGTCAGCCCGGAGCGCCGCCCGAGCGCCCGCAAGCTCACGGAGATCCGCGCAGCGCTCGCTGACACGAGAGCGTCCTGCGTGTTTGCGGAGCCACAGTTCGAGCCGGCCCTGGCGCACACCGTGATCGAAGGCAGCGATGCGCGCATCGGCGTGCTCGACCCCCTGGGGTCGGCGTTGCCGCCGGGACCGGATGCCTACTTCGGGCTGATGCACAACCTGGCTGCGGCGCTCGCCGACTGCCTGGCGCCGCACCGGTGAGACCTGTCATCGGGTCAACAAGCTGAGGAACCGGAGCGACGGCTTGACGTTAAGCACGATGACGCCTAGCCGAGGAGGAAAACGTCATGATCAGGCGCATCAGAACGGGGATGTTGTTGGCTTCGTTGTCGGCGGTCGCCTTCGCCGGGACGGCCTGCACTTCGGAGCGCGAGCGGCGCATGGAAGACGCGCGTCTGGCGCAGCGGGTCATGGAGGAGCTTCAGGACGCGCGCGATCTCGACACGAGCCGCGTCAATGTTCAGGCCAAGGGGCACCTGGTGCAGCTCAGCGGCTTCGTCGATACCGACGACGAGAAAGAGCGCGCCGAGGAAATCGCCGAGGATGTGAAGGGCGTGAAGGACGTTGAAAACGACCTGATCGTGGACTGACCGGCCGGGCGCGCTCCCTTACGCGTTCTTGAACTGGCGATGTGAGACAGCGAACACGTCCGCGTCGATGGAGGTCCCGTCGCCGTAAAGTCGGTCCTCGGCCGGGCTGTCGTTGACGATAAGCAGTCGCTGCGCGTCGTCTTCCACCGCGAGAAGCGCGATGCCCTCAGGGTGATCAACCCCATCTCCCACTGGTAGGTCAAGGAGATGTTTCAGCCGGTCGTGGGGAACCACGTCCGGCTGGTCGATCTCCAGGGCGCCGGGCCAGCGGTACAGGGCGACCGGGCCGTCCAGGTCCATGGTGGGGCCGGCCAGGATCAGCAGGTCGTCGTCGAAGCGCGCGAGCTCGCGGATGCCGAGTCCGTCGAGGTCGAGGAAATGTTTGCGGAACCGCGCACCGTTGGGGCCGATCTTCTCGAGCTTCAGCCGTCCGCTCTTGCCGCGCACGACGCGGAGTTCCAGTATCAGCGCCCACCCTCGCAGCACCGGTCCTCGCAGTCCGAGGTAGACGCGCCGGCCTCGCACGGCCAAGCCTTCGACATCGAAGCCATTCTCCTTGCAGGGGACGCCCAGAAACGGCGCAAGCTGCTCGTCCTCCGCCACCGCCCTGCTCAGGGCGCTGCCGCCGTTCTTCATTTTGATGCAGGCGGCTTCGCGGCAGCCGTCGCTGCCGCCATCCGGGTGTTGCACCGGACGCCAGATCCCGTCCTCCGGATGCCCTTCGGGAACCAGCGGCACGCGGCCGAAAAAGAAGCGGTTGGGATCGCGCTTGATGACGGTCAGCCGCTCTAGCGCCGCTTCGGCGTCTGTTTCGTGGCGGGCAGGCTTCTTGCGGGTGAGGCCGTGGGAGCCGACGATCCACAAATAGCCGTCGTCCACGTCCAACCCTTCGATGTCGATTTCGTTATCGGGGCCGGCAGGAAAATCAAAGAAACTGACGAGATCGAAGCTGACGTGTTCTTCGAAGGTATCGCCGTCGCGGGTAATCAGCCGCTCGACGCTGGTGGCCTCGTCGCTCGCGGTCCACAGCGTGGAGCCGATGAGCGCGCAGGCGGACAAGTCCCGCCGCATCGGCTCGTCTATACCGGAAACGCCGCCATGCTTGCCAAACCGCAACCGCACGCGTTTCTCGGGCTTCGCCGGCTTCGACATGCCAAATCGCCTCCCTTCGTCCGCCGCTTAAGCGACCCGCCTGACGTGCCGCGGCGTCGTTCCGGCGCTGCTTAGGTGGCGCTTCAAGAGTGCGACGTTGCGGCGGTTGGCCTTGAACCCGAGGTCGAACAGGTCGCCCACCAACGGGATCGACCCGAGGACAGCGTCGAGGCCGACGTTCCCCAGCATGCGCAATACCAGGTTTTTCGGCACGCCCAGCTGATGCGCGCGCAAGACAACGTAGAGCGCGGCGATGGCCGTGGCTCCGTCCCCGATTCCCGGCAAGAGGCCCAACAGCGAGTCGAGGCCGAAGCGGATGCCGGTGCCCGGCACGCGGAAGCGGCTGTCTAGCAGATCCGCAAGATCTTCGATCTTCCGGATCTCGGCGTTGTCGTCCATGGCCTCGAACCCTTACCTCCGCGCAATGATCCAGATCGCATGAACGATGCCCGGGATGTAGCCAAGCAACGTCAGCAGGATATTGAGCCAGAAATGGCCGCCGAAGCCCACCTGGAGAAAGACTCCCAGCGGCGGCAGCAGGATGGCGACGATGATGCGAATCAGGTCCATGGATTGATCTCCCGCGCGGTTTTGGATCGCAGAACGGAGACGGGGGTGCAGCGTCCTCTGCGTAAACGACCCGGCCGTATCCGGAGTTCCACCGGCAGCGCCGCCGCCTGTTCGGTGGCGGCGCAGGCACCTTAACCGGATCGCAACCCTTAGGCGTTACCGTCCTCCATTGATCCGGCCTACCGCTTTTGGGAGGTAGATTTTGCAGCGCAACATACTACCTTAGAGGTTGTCGATGATTGATGCGCAGGTTTCCTGGAAGGAAAGGCAATGTTCACTGTAGTTCGCGCCTGGCCCGAGCTTCTGGCGCTTGGGGTCATCATGTTGAGCTTCACCGTCATGGCCGTCTACGCCGGCTAAGAGAGGCGCGACCCGAAATGGACAGATGCTGCCAGACGTGCATGCACTGGGGTGACGATGACCAGGCCTTCAAGCTTGCCGGCGGCTTTCGCTATTGCATGCGCGACCGCGAAAGAAAGCGGCTGAACCCGAAGGCTCCGGACGCCGGCCGCTGGTGCGCCGCCCATCATCCCAAAGCCGCCACACATGCGGAGAACCCTGCATGATGCTGGTCGACATGCGGGGATTGGGGGCGCAACTGGTTCTCGACGACGCCCCGGAGCCGGCGCGGCTTTGGTTCCCGTCCATGGTCAAGGCACTCGTGGCCAAGGCCCAGCTTGAGGCAAACCACCGCATCGCCGAGACGCTGGGGTTCCGGAACCGCGACGCATTGCTCTTGTCGCCCCAGCCGGGCGCCGCCCGATGCGAGTAAATCAGTCGAAATAACGCGAGATCCCGTGCCGGTTCCGGTTATCATCCCCAAGTCGTTCCTATATCATTAGTTTCGGAACCGACGCGGTAGGAGGGAGCGGCTGCCATGGATCGTGCTTTTCCCGATTTGGAGACACAGCAACCGGCCGAGGAGAAACGGTCACCCTCACGTTCAATGCGGACGGACGCAAAATCGACCTTCCCGTCCTGGGCGGGACTCATGGGCCGAAGGTTATCGACGTTCAGCGCCTGTACCGCGACACCGGCTACTTCACCCATGACCCCGGCTATATGTCGACGTCCAGCTGCGACTCGGCGCTCACCTTCATCGACGGCGGCCGCGGGATTCTGCTGCATCGCGGCTACCTGATCGAGGAACTGGCGGCGCAAGCGTCGATCGTGGAGGTATGCTACCTGCTGCTGCACGGCGAGCTTCCGACCCTTGACGAACTGGCGGCTTTCGACAACAAGATCACCCGCCACACCATGGTGCACGAGAAGCTGAAGGAGTTCTTCCACGGCTATCGGCGGGATGCCAATCCCATGGCAATCATGGTGGGAACGGTGGGCGCGTTGAGCGCCTTCTATCACGAAGACACCGACGTTACCGATCCTGCCGCCCGCGAGCTGGCCACCCAGCGCATCATCGCCAAAATGCCGACCATTTGCGCGATGGCTTTCAAGTACTCCCTCGGCCAGCCGTTCGTTTATCCCAGGAATGAACTGGACTACGCTGCCAACTTCCTCAACATGTGCTTCTCGGTGCCTGCGGAGTCGTATGAGCCGAGCGAGATCATGGTGCGGGCGATGAACCGTTTCCTGGTCCTGCACGCCGACCACGAGCAGAACGCCTCGACGGCGACGGTGCGCATCGCCGGATCGTCCCAGGCCAATCCGTACGCCTGCATCGCCGCCGGCATCGCCTGCCTGTGGGGTCCCGCCCATGGCGGCGCCAACGAGGCCGTGCTCCGCATGCTGATGAAGATCGGCTCCAAGGATCGCATCCCGGAATTCATCAAGCGCGCCAAGGACAAGGACGATCCGTTCCGGCTGATGGGCTTCGGCCATCGCGTCTACAAGAACTACGATCCGCGGGCGCGGGTGTTGCGGGAGTCGTGTCACGAAGTTCTGGAAGAAACCGGCAAGAAGGGCGACCCGCTGTTCGATCTGGCGATGGAGCTGGAGCGCATCGCCCTCGAGGACGAATATTTCGTCGAGCACAAGCTGTTCCCCAACGTCGACTTCTATTCGGGGATCACCCTGCAGGCCATGGGTTTCCCGATCCCGATGTTTCCGGCGCTGTTCGCGCTCGGGCGCTGCGTCGGCTGGATAACGCAGTGGAAGGAGATGATCGAGTCGCCCAACCAGCGCATCGGCCGGCCGCGGCAACGCTACGTCGGCGAACGCATACGCCCGTACGTGCCGCTCGCCGACCGCTGACGTTCGGCGTCGGCGTTCGGCGTAAGACTAATGGGGAGCTACCTCTATCTTACGCTGCGCGCTGGAGGCGGGTCGTGAAGTGGTGGCGGATGTGGCGGGCGAGCTCGGCGGCGCCGTCGGTGGTGTTGGCGCGTTGCAAGTACATGTTCACGTAAAAGGTCTTCAGCGGCGGCAGGCCCGCGTCAGGGCCGAGGATGACGAGATCGTCCGGCACTGTCGACGCGAGCAGCGGTGAGACCGACAGATCGGCTTTGAGGGTCGCGCACAGCGGCTCCATGTTCGATATCTCGCACACGGGTCGCCAAGCGCATCCCCGATCAGCGAGGGCGCGCACCGCGGCGCGCCGGAACATGCAGTCGCGGTCGCCGAGCGAAACCGGCAGCGGCCGTAACGTATGCGCCCGACCGCCGGGCGCTCCCACCCACACCAGTTCGTCCGGCAACAGCACCTCGCCGCCGGCGCCGCATGTTTCCTCCGTCGTCAGGGTCAGATCGACGTCCCCCCGCTCAAGGTCCTCCAGCAGCTTCTGGGTGACGCTGCAGACGAGTTTTACGTGGACCGCCGGACATGCCTGGTCGAAGGCGCGCAGGATCGGCGGCAGGAATGGCCGCACAACATCGTAGGGCGCGCCAAGGCGCACCTCGCCTTCGAAGTCCGGCGAGGTCATCGCCCCCCACATTTCGTCGTTGAGGGCGAGCATGCGCCGCGCGTGAGCCAGCAATCGCTCGCCGCGGGGCGTCAGGCGCAAATGGCGCCGGTCCCGCTCGAACAGTTGCTGACGGAACAGGTCCTCAAGCCGCTTGATCTGTTGACTGATCGCGGCCTGGGTCAGATTGAGCGACCGGCCGGCGTTGGTCATGCCGCCCGTCTCCGCGACCGCGATGAAGGCCCGCAGCAGCGCGGGGTCGATGTTGTGGACCATGGACAGCCTCCCGTTCATCACAAAACCTTATCATCAACATTAAACTTATTCGCTTCCATTATGCAAGGGGTATTGCTACCTTAACAACTTGTGGTTCGCGGTCTTACAAGGTCTAAGTATCGGAGGTTGCTATGTCTTCCATCCTCTCTCGTTCTTCGCGATCCCTGTTCGGCAGCGTCGCCCCTGGTGGCTTTGCACGGCTGATCGAACTGGTTTTCGATTACCTTGAGAAACAGCGTCAGCGCCGCCAACTCGCGGGACTCGACGACCATCTGCTGAAAGACATCGGCGTGAACCGCGCCGACGTGTGGCGCGAGTTGCACCGGTAGCGGCGGCGCGCGGTTCGGCATGCTGCTCAAGAATCCGTTCGGCCGGTTCTCCTCACTTTTGATGCGCCCCAACGGGCACGACGGGCGCAGGGTGAGGTGCCGGCTGCGACAAGGCGCCTCCGCGGCGGGGATTGAGTCTTGACTCGTTTTGTGCCTCTTTATCGGCAAGGCTCGTGAACAAGAAGGCCGCTGAGGCTGTTTCCGTTGGGTGCACAAGGGCAGACGCCCGATCCGGCCCATGCTTCATGCGCTTTCGAACCGTTGCGCGGGTCAGCGGGCGCGTGACGCGTTGTCAAAGGCGGGATCGAGGTCAACAACGTGCACCCGAACAGGATGCGCATCCTGGATCGCTGGGTCGGCCGGCCTCTCTGCGGCATCGTCAGCGGCTGGACCGTGGCGGCGCGCTTGTTCGGTGGGCGGCGCCAACATCGGGAGCCCGGCTCGGCTGAACAGCCGAGCGCCATCCTGTTCATCATGCTGGCGGAGATCGGCGCCCTGGTGCTGACGGCACCGGCGCTGCGGCGCGCCCGCGAGCGTTTTCCCGACGCCCGGCTGTTATTCCTCACGTTCCCGGCCGGCGTGGAGATGCTCGAGCTGATGGGATTTGAGCGTGGGCAGATCATCGTCATCGACCCGGCGGGTGTGCCGACGCTGATGCGCTCCTCGTTCGCGGCGCTTCGGCGTCTGCGACGCGAAAGCGGCCTTGCTTCGGTCAATTTCGAGGTCTATTCCCGCTTCAGCACCCTGATGGCGTTCCTCAGCCGGGCGCGCCTCCGCGCCGGCTACCACCGCTTTCACGAAGAGGGCGGCTACCAAGGCAATCTCATCACCCAGCGCGTCGTCTATTCGCCGCACCACCACATGGCCTCCAGCTACGTGGCTTTAGTGGAGGCCCTTTCGGACCCGCCGGGGCGGGAGCCGTGCGCAAAGCTGCCGGCCGCCGACGTGCTCGCTCTGCGTCTACGCTTGCCGGCCGACGCCGACCGTAGCGCTGGAATATGGGCCGCGATTCGCCGCCGCCTGTCTCCGGATATCGACATCGAGACGGAACGAGCAAAGCTGATCATCCTCAACTGCAACGCCAGCGACCTGGTGCCGTTGCGGCGCTGGCCGCAGGAACGCTACGTCGGCTTGGCTCGGCGGTTGCTGGCCTGCTCCCCGCACCATGTGGTGGTGCTGACGGGAAGTCCCGCGGAAGCTCCCGACGTGGCGGCGATGGCCCGCCGCATCAGCGATGCGCGCGTCGTTGACCTGGCCGGGGCGACGTCGCTCCGGGAGTTGATCGACCTCTACAACGTGGCGTCGCTGATGGTCACCAACGATTCCGGTCCTGCGCACTTTGCGTCGACGACGGAGTTGCCCACATTGGTGCTTTACGGGCCGGAGACTCCTCGCATCTTCGGGCCGCTGGGGCCGCGGCAGGAGGTCGTCTATCTCGCTCCGTTGTGCAGCCCCTGCGTCAGCGTCTACAACCAGAAGCGCTCCACCTGCACGCTCAACCGCTGCATGTTGGACATTTCGGTGGACCTCGTGTTCGACAGGTGCCGGCGCATGCTTGAGCGGAGCGACCAATGCGGCGCGGATTGATCCTGACGGCGAAGATCGGCTTCACCCTCGCGCTGCTGTGGTGGGCGCAGACCGAGTTTGCTGCGGACGGACTGCTGTCACTGTACCAGGATATATCGCCGGAATTCGTCGCTGCGGCCGTCGCTATTCAGGCGGCGCTGACCGTGCTGCTGACCGCGCGCTGGTGGTTGGCGGCGCGGGCTTTGGGAACGCGGCTGCCGACGATGGCCGCTTGGCGCCTGGTTTGGATAGGACAGTTCTTCAACCAGACCCTGCCCTCCTCGCTCGGCGGCGATGCCTACCGGATCTGGGCTCTTTGCACGAGATATGGCGCCAGCCTCGGTTTCGCCTCGACCAGTGTCGTAGTCGATCGGTTGTTGGCGTTGCTGGCAATCCCGATCATCGCCATGGTCGGCCTGTGGCTGGTCCCGGAGTTCACGCGCCGCCCCGATATTGCGGTCATCCTGTGGCCGGCTGTGCTGGCGGTCGCCGCCGTCGCCATCGTCCTGTCGCGGCTCGACGCGGTGCCCGCCGGATGGCACCGGCTTGCGCCGCGCACGTTCGCGCGGGCGGAGTGGTTCTCATCGGCACTGCGCGGGGCGGCGCGTCGTCGTCCAATTGCCATCGCAGGGGTGTCGTTGTCGATCGTCATTCACATGTGCGTTGCGCTCAGCGTCTATATGCTGACGCGCGCCATCGGACTCGATGCGAAGCTCCTGCACATCCTGTTGGTGACGCCCCTGGTTCTGGTGATCGCCATGGTGCCGATCACGATCTCCGGCTGGGGCCTGCGGGAGGGAGCAATGGTGACTGCCTTCGGCGCCCTCGGCTACGACGTCAGCCTGGTATTTGCAACGTCCGTTGCGTATGGCCTCACCATGATCGTCATCGGCCTGCCGGGGGGTCTCCTGTGGATCCTGCAAGGGAGCGGCG
This sequence comes from Rhodospirillales bacterium, assembly GCA_016710335.1. Lineage (NCBI taxonomy): Bacteria > Pseudomonadati > Pseudomonadota > Alphaproteobacteria > Rhodospirillales > Rhodospirillales bacterium. Next base: position 35,357 of record JADJXQ010000009.1, on the reverse strand, counting down.
AACGGTCGGCGCGAGAACAGCCGGAGCAGCCCGACGTGAAGTGGTCCATGGCGGCAGCGCGATCTTCAACACGAAGGAGCAGGATGTGACATCACTCTCGAAGCTCTCTCTCACCGGAAAGCCGCGGCCTGTGCCGGCGCGTCTCGCCGGCCTCGGCGCGGCCGTGTGTCTTCTCGTCGCCTCCGGCGGCACTTGGGCGGACGACGTCGTTGGTGATCTGAGGGTGTATGCGGCGACGCACGAGGATACTCTGCTGGATATCGCCCGCGACAATCAGCTTGGCTTCATTGAGGTGATGGCGGCCAATCCCGGGGTCGACGCGTGGTTGCCGGGATCGGGTACTCGGGTGATCCTGCCGACGGCGCATGTGCTGCCGGACGCGCCGCGGACCGGCATCGTCATCAACCTGGCCGAGCTGCGGCTCTATTATTTCGGGCGCGGCGATGCGCCGGTTGTGACATTGCCGATCGGCGTCGGCCGCGAAGGCTTCCAAACGCCTGTCGGCACGACCAAAGTGGTTCGCAAGCAAGCGGGTCCGACCTGGCGTCCGACCGCCGCGACCCGCGCCGATGATCCGCAACTGCCGGCCGTAGTGCCGCCCGGACCCGACAACCCGCTCGGCAAGTTCGCGCTCTACCTCGGCTGGCCTGCATACCTGATCCACGGCACTGCGGAAGGCGCCAAGGAGTGGGGGATCGGCCGCCGGGTCAGCCGCGGCTGCATCCGCATGTACCCGGAGGCGATCGAGTGGCTATTCAACCGGGTTCCGGTCGGCACCCAGGTACGCACCGTGCAGGAGATGGTCAAGCTCGGTCGGCGAGACGGTGACCTCTACATGGAGGTGAATCCGTCCTACACGCAGGTCGATCAGATCGAGGAACGCGGCTTTGCCGATCCGGAACCGGTGCCCGAGCAGATCGATCCCGACCGCATTCTGCTCGCGGCGGACCAGGACATCGGCCGCCTGGACTGGGATGCCGTGGCGTGGGCGCTCAATCAGCGCGACGGCATGCCGGTTCGCATTACCCGTTAGAAGCCTCTACCAGGTCAGGAGAGCGGCCAAGAAAAAAGGCGCTGCCACGGCGGGCAGCGCCTTCGAGCTGGAGTGTGCGAGGGAAACTAGTTCTTGATTTGGATCTCCACGCGCCGGTTCTGCGGCTCGCGGACACCATCGCCGGTGGGCACCAGCGGAAACTCCTCACCCTTGGCCTCTGTCATCACGTTGTTGCTGGGGATGCCCATCCCCTCGAGCGCCTTCTCCACCGACTGGGCGCGACGCTCCGACAGACCCATGTTGTAGTCCGCCGGACCAGCTGTGTCGGTGTGGCCGGTCGCTACGAGCGACTTGTAGTTGCTGGACTTCGCCCGGTTGGCAACGGTTCGGACGATTTCCTGCGCCTCAGGCGTCAGGTTGGACTTGTCGAAGTCGAAGAACACCAAGTAGGCATCCGGAGCAGCCCCGGTCGCCAATGCGGCTTCGACCCTGCCGATCGCCGTCATGTAGGCTTCGCGGCACGCCTGGATGTGCTCCTCCTGGAGGTTCTCCTGACGCTGCTCAACCCAGCAGTCATACATTGCCTGGGCCCGCGCCGCGTCGGCGGGAGCTTTTTGGCGACCGGTGCGATCGAGAGCGCTCATGAGGCGCTGCCGCTCGCTCATCAGTTCCGGCTTGTACTCGTCGGGGAAGATCGGCTCCCGATATTCCGGGCTGTCCGGCTCGGTCGGGTTACCGGCGGCGGCGTCCATGGCGCGCTTGGCGTAGGTGTCCGCGTCCCGGTTGTCACCGGCCTGCTTTTCGACATTGGACAGGCCCATATATTCCTGCGCCAAGGCGCTGTCGAAGCCACTTCCCGACGCCGAAACGTTGCCCAACTGGTTCATCGGCCTATCGGCGCAACCAGCAAGGGCGACGACGGCGGCGGTCATGACCGCGTATCTTACTGTCTTTGTCATCGTCTCATTCTCCCATGTAGCGGTGCTGTCGGCAGCAGCGGGTCACACGTGCGATCACGTTGCCGCCGAGGCGTGGCTACGATGTTCCCTTGCCTAGAAATTGAAGCCGACGCCGAGCGTGTAGTTCAGGACAGCTTCGTCGAAGGCGTCCTCGAACGTCGGCGTGTAGGACGCACCCAGCTGGAGGAAGGTCGCCTCGGACACGTAGTACTTCAACCCGCCGCGCAGGCCATAAAGACCGTCGTCATCGACGTTCTTGCCGTAAATCCCGCCGACTGCAGCGCCGACGTACGGCCGGAAACGACCAAGGTTGAAATTGTAGTCCACGAAGACGAGCGAGCGGCCGTTCCAGGCGTCCTCTACAAGGTCATCATCGCCGACCGTAAAACCGATCGACTGCTCGAGACCGACTTCAATAGCGTCGGTGAAGAAATAAGCAATTGTGCCAGTGGCGCCGAACGTGTTGTTGTCAAAATCATTCGTCGACGTACCGCTGCCGGACAAGGTTGCCTCGTAGTCACCGACGCGCGGGCCGACTTGTGGTGTGTATGGCGGCTGCGTAGCTGACTGCGCCATGGCGGTCGACGCCGAAGCAACAACAAGCAAGGCCGCAAGGGTCTTCTTCATTTTGCTATCTCCTTCCCCTGAGGGTTACGGTGTTCTGCTGCTGCGCGGGGTAGTCACAGCGCGTTCTCCAACTGTGGAAAAGTGTACCAGCAAAACCGAGGTTGCCCAGATCCGATTCGGGAACTTGATGCGAATGAGACAGATTGTTGTAATTATGACGCACCTGGGTAGTCGGACGGACGCCACCCCGGATCGGGGGTTCCCGCCGTGAGGTGTCGGCGAAAGGCTGTCGCGCGGCGTGGGCTCGCTTTGACGACCGTGCCTACGTTGCGCCATATACGGCACATGTCCCATTCCGCCTCTCGATCCTCCGCGCCCGGTCGTCCTGCATCCGGCTCAACCGTCCCGCCCGGCTTCGCACCGCGTGGCGATCTGGCGACCATCCGCACCCTGCTGCCCTACCTGTGGCCGGCAGGCGAGCTGGGCCTTCGCGTGCGGGTCGTCGTGTCCATGGTCTTCCTGGTGCTCGCCAAGGGCGTCAACGTCATCGTGCCTTGGTTCTACAAGGCGGCGGTGGACGCACTGACGGGCGAGACGGGTACGCAAGGCGCCGGGGCAGCCGCGACGGGCGACGGCACCGCCGTTGCCGCCGCCGTCGCGGTGCCGGTGATGATGCTGGTGGCCTACGGCGTCGCCCGGGTGCTGGCCCAGGCGTTCGGCGAAGCGCGCGACGCGGTGTTCGCGCGGGTGGCGCAGCGGGCGATCCGCAAGGCCGGGCTCGCGACCTTTCGGCACCTGCACGGCCTGAGCCTCCGCTTTCATCTCGATCGCCGCACCGGCGAAATCAGCCGCGCCATCGAGCGCGGAACCAAGGGCATCGAGTTCCTGCTCAGCTTCATGCTGTTCAACGTGCTGCCGACGTTTCTCGAAATCTTCATGGTGTGCGGCGTGCTGTGGTGGATGTTCGGCTTCTGGTACGCCGGCATCACCTTGCTCTGCATCGGCGGCTACATCGCGTGGACGACGGTGGTGACCGAGTGGCGCACCAAGTTCCGCCGGCAGATGAACGAGACCGACAACGCCGCCCACACCAGGGCCATCGACAGCCTACTCAACTTCGAGACCGTCAAGTACTTCGGCAACGAGGCCCATGAGGCGCGGCGGTTCGACGAGGCGCTTGCCGCTTACGAAGCGGCGGCGGTGAAGAGCAGGACCTCGCTCAGCCTGTTGAACGTAGGCCAGGGCGTCGTCATCGCCGTCGGGCTCATCGTGCTGATGATCATGGCCGCCAACGGCGTCGTTGCCGGCACGATGACCGTCGGCGACTTCGTGCTGGTCAACGCGTACCTCATTCAGTTGTTCATGCCGCTCAACTTTCTCGGCTTCGTCTATCGGGAGATCAAGCGCTCTCTGACCGACATGGAGACCATGTTCAGCCTGCTCGACCAGCATCCCGAGGTTAGCGACGCGCCGGACGCCACGCCGCTCCGCCCGGACGGCGGCGCGTTGGTGTTCGAAGATGTTTCATTCGCTTACGACCGTCGGCGGCCGGTCATCGCCCACGTGTCGTTCAGCGTGCCGCCAGGGAATACGGTTGCGATCGTTGGTCCATCCGGCGCCGGCAAATCCACCATCTCCCGCCTGCTTTACCGGTTCTATGACCCGGGCGCCGGCCGCATCCTGATCGACCGGCAGGACATCCGCCAGGCCACCCAGGAGTCGGTGCGGACCGCCATCGGCATCGTTCCGCAGGACACTGTGCTGTTCAACGACACGATTCATTACAATATCGCCTACGGACGGCCCTCTGCGACGCCCGAAGAGGTGCGTCGGGCAGCGCAGCTTGCCCGCATCCACGACTTCGTCGCATCGCTTCCTGATGGCTACGCCACCACCGTCGGCGAGCGCGGCCTCAAGCTCTCCGGCGGCGAGAAGCAGCGTGTGGCGATCGCCCGGGCGATCCTGAAGTCGCCGCGCATCCTGTTGTTCGACGAAGCCACCTCCGCCCTCGACACCCACACGGAGAAGGAAATCCAGGCGAGTCTGCGGGACGTGTCGGCCGGACGCACGACGGTGATCATCGCCCACCGCCTGTCGACGGTGGTCGACGCCGACGAGATTCTGGTTCTTGACCACGGCCGCATCGTCGAGCGCGGCCGCCATGCCGAGCTTCTGGCCCGCGACGGCGCCTACGCCGCAATGTGGCGTCGACAGCAGGAGGCGGAAGTAGCGCGCGAAGTCCTGGAACACGCCGACGAAGGGGACCCCTTGCTCCCGGAGTCCAAGGGTGAGCTTGCCGGTTCTACCTCATGATTCGACAGGCTCCGCATGAGGTATCGATGTTACTCCGCGGGCTTATATGGTCCAAGGATCGCACCCTCAGTGGGTGATCGGAGGGGCCTTGCCGTGGCGGCGGGCCCAGCTGTCGTACTGGCCCGCGACCCGCATCGCGGCGTGCTCGAGAGCCTGATGGTCGCGCACATATGAATGGGCGAAACCGTCGATCCCCATTCGTTCGAACTGCTGGACATGGGCGAGTTCGTGGGCCCACAGCACCGCGTCAGTCTCGGCGTCCTCCCTGTTGCGAAACACGATGACATCATCGAGTGTGGTCGCCAGAAAGTACTCCGACTGGAACAAATATCCCTGCACCGATGTGTCGGTGCCGCTGCCGACGCGATAACGCACCCGATCGAGCAGCGTCTCCGGAAAGAAACCGCTGAGTCGCGTCCGCATCGCGAGGGGAATAGGTTCGACGCCGGCGTCGATCGCCGCCGCCCGCGACGACCGGATCAGCCTGGCGACCATGGGACCGGCCGACTCCGCCGCCCACTCCGCCGCCCTTTCCGTCAGCGACCACGGGCGCGCCATCGTTCGCGGCTCCGGTATGGGCGGAGCGGGCTCGCGAGGCGCATCCGCCGCCGCCAATAAACCCGCCGCCACCATCATTGCGACGGACCGGAACACTGCCGCCGTCACCGTCGGTGCGCGCGGTCGGAATGACCGAGGTCGCGGTCGGGAGCGACGCGATCGCGCACCCGGCGCTTGAGCTCCGGCAGTTCCGGGAAGCGGCCTTCCTGACTGCGAGACCAGACGACGTCGCCGTCGATGCGCACCTCGAAGACACCGCCGCTGCCCGGACGGAGGGTGACGCCGCCGAGTTCGGATTCGAAAGTGACGAGCAACTCCTGCGCCATCCATGCCGCCCGCAGCAGCCAGCGGCACTGGGTGCAATAGACGATCTCGACGCGCGGCAGGTCGGTCGGCATGGCGCCTCCTCGTCGCGGCAGATCCAGCCGCCGCCGAGCAGCCGCTCGCCCTGATAGAAGACGCAGGCTTGGCCCGGTGCGATGCCGGCCTGGGCTTCGTCAAGCACCACCTTTCCCCCGCCATTCGCCCCCGCCGTCACCGTCGCCGCGGCCGGCGGCTGGGTCGAGCGGAGCTTCACCGCAACGCGTTCCCCATCCGGCGACAGCGGCGCGTTGCCAAGCCAGTTCAGGTCCCGCAGCGCCAGCCGCGAGCGCTTCAAGGCGTTTGACGGCCCGACGACGACACGGCGGGTTTCGGGTTCGAGGCGGATCACATAGAGGGGCCCATCGGCGGCGATGCCCAGCCCGCGGCGCTGGCCGATGGTGTATTGGATGATCCCGTCATGCCGGCCGAGCACACGTCCTGCAATGTCGACGATGTCGCCGGGCTCCGCCGCATCGGGACGGAGACGCTGGACCACGCGTGCGTAGCTGCCGGCCGGCACGAAACAGATGTCCTGGCTGTCGGCCTTGGCCGCCACCGGCAAGCCGTGCCGCTGCGCGATGTCACGGGTCTGATCCTTGCTCATGTTGCCGAGCGGGAAGCGCAGACGGTCGAGCTGCCGCGGGGTGGTTGCGAACAGGAAATAGCTCTGGTCGCGGCTCGTGTCGGCCCCACGATGAAGCTCCGCACCGTGCTCGCCGCGGCGCCAGCGCACGTAGTGGCCGGTGACCAAGGCCCCGGCGCCGAGAGTGTCGGCGGCGTCGAGCAGGTCGGTGAACTTCACGGTCTTGTTGCATAGCACGCAGGGCACCGGCGTTTCGCCGGCGGCGTAGGCGTCGGCGAACGGTTCCATCACCTGGGCGCGGAACCGGTTCTCGTAATCGAGAACATAATGGGGGATGCCGAGCCGATCGGCGACGCGGCGAGCGTCGTGGATGTCGTCCCCGGCGCAGCACGTCCCGGCGCGGCCAACCGCGGCGCCATGATCGTAGAGTTGCAGGGTGATTCCGACCACGTCGTAGCCCGCCTCCACGAGCAACGCCGCCGTTGCCGATGAATCGACTCCGCCGGACATGGCGACGACGACGCGGCTTCGCGCGGGTGGGCTGTCGAGGTGCAGGTCGATCATAGGGGCGATATGGGAGCGCTCGGCGAGCGGGCAAGTGTTCGCGCGCCGCCGCGCCGGCATCCCATCAGCCTGCGGCCAGGCCCATGTCCCAGAACGCCGACTCGAGCCGGGTGGCCTGGTCGAACGTGGTGATCAGCGACGGAAGCCGGCCGGGGCCGCCGCGGCGCTCCATCAGCCGATCCATGTGCGAGACATGCGCGGCGGCGACGGCCTGATAGTCGGCGCTTGCGTACATCTCGATCCACTCGCGGTACGGGTTAGGCGCGTCCGGCCTTGCGCTCTCGGCGACTCGCTGCCCGATCTCCGCGTAGCCCACGATGCATGGCGCCAGCGCCACCTGCAGATCCAGGATGTCGCCGGCCAAGCCGCGTTCCAGGACATAGCGGGTGTAGGCAATCGTCGCGCCGAACTCGGGCGCGTCCGCCAGCGCCCGTTCATCGACGCCCCATTGCCGACAGTAAGAGACGTGGAGGCTCAGTTCCCGGTCGACGATGGCGGAAAGGCCGGCTGACGCCTGTCGAAGGTCCTCCACGGAGTCGCTCTTGTAAACGGCCAAGCCGTAGGCGCGGGCGAAGTGGATGAGAAAAAGATAATCCTGCTCGAGGTAACGGCGGAAGCAGGGTTCCGGCAGGCTGCCGTCGGCAAGTTCGCGGACGAACGGATGCGATACATACGCCCCCCACGCCTCGGCGCATGCCGCGCGCAGCGTCGCGAACAGGGTCGATCCGCTCAGGTCCACATCAAGGCCGGTCCGCATCAAAGCTGGGGCACGTCGAAGTCGTGGTGCCGGCAGCAGGCGATGAGCGTGTTGCGCAACAGGCAGGCGACGGTCATCGGCCCGACGCCGCCGGGCACCGGACTGATGGCGCCGGCAATCTCGACCGCTTCGTCGAAGGCCACGTCGCCGACCAGCCGTGACTTGCCGTCTTCCGCCTCGACGCGGTTGATGCCGACATCGATGACGGTGGCGCCCGGTTTGATCCAGTCGCCGCGCACGACCCGTGGCCGCCCGACCGCGGCGACGACGACATCGGCGCGGCGGCATTCCTCCGCCGGATCGACGGTGCGCGAGTGGACAATGGTGATGGTGCAGTGCTCCGCCAACAACAACTGCGCCATAGGCTTGCCGACGATATTGGAGCGCCCGAGGACCACCGCCTTGCGGCCGGCGAGATCGGGTACATGGCGCTTGATCATGGTCAGGCACCCAAGCGGAGTGCACGGCACCATGGCGCCGGCGATGCCGAGCGCAAGCCGGCCTGCGTTCTGCAGGTGGAATCCGTCGACGTCCTTGTTCGGATCGATGGCCTCGATGATTGCCGCGGCGTCGATATGCGCCGGCAGTGGCAATTGCACCAGGATTCCGCTCACCCGGTAGTCCCGGTTCAGGCCGTGGATGAGAGTGAGCAGGTCCTCTTCGCGCACGTCTTCGGGCAACCGATGCTGGAACGAGGCGATGCCGACTTCTTCGCTCTGCTCGCTCTTGCTGCGCACGTAGACGGCGCTGGCAGGGTCGTCGCCGACCAGGACGACGGCCAAGCCCGGCGTAACCCTGTGCTGGTGATGAAGCTGGTAGACCTCCTCCCGCACTGCGCGCCGCAGTTCCTTGGCGATCCCCTTGCCATCGATGATCTTCGCCCGCGCCACCGCTAGCCTCTCGACTTGTCCAGCCGTTCGGCGGCCCACGCATTAAGCAGCGCCATCAACGCAGCGGGATCGCCGGCCACCGTCAGTGTCTTGCGGCGCGAGGTCCGGCCGGCGGCAATCGTCATGCTGCTTCTTGGAACCCGCCATTCTTTGGCCAGCAAAGCGACGACCGCTTCGTTCGCCCGGCCCCCGTCCGGCGGCGCAGTGACGGCGACCCGCAATGCCGGTCTACCATCGGCGTCGCGTACGATCCGGTCGCAGCAACTTAGCGCCGCCCGTGGCGAAACCCGCAGGTAAACCCGAACGCCGGTGGGGGATGTGTCGAATGGCGTCGCCGCCGGTGCCTTGGGCTCCCGCAGCACCAGCGCAGCGGTGGATTCGGAGAATGCACCGTTGCTGCACGTAACCTCTTGAATGTCGTGCACGCTATGACCCATGCGGCGGAATCATTCGAACGGGTCTGTGCCCTAGTAACAGGCCAGCGGCACGTATCCGCAGAGCAGCCTGCGGACGAAATAGAGCAGCAGGATCAAAATGACGGGCGAAACGTCTACGCCGCCAAGATCGGGCATGAACCGGCGGATCGGCGCCAGCGCCGGCTCTGTCAAGCGATGGGTGAAGTCACCGACGAGGTAGACAAACCGGTTGCGGGTGTTGACCACGTTGAAGGCCACCAGCCAACTCAGAATGACGCCGACGATAATGACGAAAATGTAGAGTCCGATGAGCTGGTCTACGAGCCAAACGAGATTGACCAACAGGTTGTCCATGAGGTGCTGAACCCGTTCCGGTAGGAAACGCGGTAACCTAGCGGTCGCGGCACGGAGGCGCAAGCGCGAGCCTTGACAGGAGCCCTCGCCGCTCATCATTATCCCGGCGTTGTTACCGCTGGATCTTCGTCGGCGCTGTTACATGCCGGACCTGGGTCGCCGGTATGACGTGGGGCCGTAGCTCAGTTGGGAGAGCGTCGCGTTCGCAATGCGAAGGTCAGGGGTTCGACCCCCCTCGGCTCCACCAATCAAACGCGATGCTCGGCCGCGCGATCTATGCGGCGCGGGAAGCGGCGGTGTCGATCAGGAGGGCGTACAGCGCCTCGGGGTCGTCGGTGCCGCGCAGCTTTTCGCAAGCCGCCTTGTCGCGTAACAGCCGGGAGACGCGGGCCAAAGCCTTAAGGTGATCGGCGCCCGCCGTCTCCGGCGCGAGCAACAGGAAAATAAGATCCACCGGCCGCTCGTCAATGGCGTCGAAATCGATCGGATTTTCAAGACGAGCGAACAGGCCGTAGAGCCGGTCGAGGCTCGCGAGCTTGCCGTGGGGGATGGCGATGCCGTTGCCGACCCCGGTGGTGCCCAGCTTCTCGCGCTCCATCAGCACGTCGAAGATGGCGCGTTCCGGCTCGCCGGTCATGCGCGCCGCCCGTTTGGCGAGATCCTGCAGCGCCTGTTTCTTACTGGTCGCGCGCAACTGCGCGACGACGTTGTCCGGTGAGATCAGCTCTTCAATTTCCATTGCTTGCCAAGCCTTACCACTGTCGGCAACCGGCAGCAGTCGAGATTATGGAGGGGCGTTCTAGTGGATCGGATCAAACGTCCGGTACCCAAAGCGTGTGATGGTCGATCCACTAAACCCTTTATCTGGTGGTTCGATTCAGCTGAGGGATGCGACTCATCCGTCAGCATCGGACCACTAGGACTGTTGCGTGTGCGTCGGATCGATCCAGCCGATGTTGCCGTCAGGGCGACGATACACGACGTTCATGCCCCCGTTTGCGCGATTGCGAAACATCATTGCGGGAGCGTCGGCCAAATCCATCCGCATCACCGCCTCGCCCACCGACAGCGTGGCGATCTCGGTCGGGAGCTCGGCAATGATTGCCGGCTGTGCGTCCTCAGCGGGTTCGTCGTCTTCATCCGCTTCGGCGGCGATGATGTACTGCAACGCTGGCAGCGGCTCATCGGTTCCGTGCCGCGCGTGGTGGCTGGAAATCCGGCGCTTGTAGCGGCGGATCTGCTTGGCGACCCGCTCCAGCGCCGCGTCGAACGCACCGTACGCATCGTCACCGGCCGAATGAGACTGAACCGTGACGCCCCGCACCGGATGGACGATGATGTCGGCGCAAAATAGATGCGCCTCCCGCGAGAAGGTCACGTTGGCGTCATGGGCTCGGGAGAAGTACTTGGTGACCACAGGCTCGAGCTGATCCAAGACATGGGTACGCAGCGCGTCGCCCACGTCCAAGTTCTTGCCTTTGACTGCTATATCCATGGAATGGACTCCTGCTCCGGGAGGCCAGTCGGTCTCCACGGCACCCGCATGTCGTTCATCTGAGGGCGAGAGCGGATAATCACGAGGGCGCAGCAAACTCAATGATGATTGCTTTTTGATGCCATGCCAGCGAGGCTTGTGACCTTAGTCAGCCCCCTCTCGCCTGTCAAGCGCCGCCCCTTCGCCACGAACTCGCCACTATACCCGCGCCAGCTTGTCCCGCCGGCGCTGCACGGACGACCGCAACCCCAACGCCTCCCGGTACTTCGCCACCGTTCGCCGGGCGATGTCAATCCCTTCCTGACGGAGCAAAGTGACGATCATGTCGTCGGACAACACGCCGTGCGGCGGCTCGGCGTCGATCACCGCCTTTACCCGGTGGCGTACCCATTCGGCGGAGCAGGCGTCGCCGCCGTTGGCGCCAGCGATCGCCTGGCTGAAGAAATACTTGAGCTCATAGATTCCGCGCGGCGTCGCCATGAACTTGTTGGATGTGACGCGGCTGATGGTGCTTTCGTGGAGCGACACGGCTTCGGCGACGTCGCGCAGCACGAGCGGCTTCAGCGCCTGGACGCCTTGGATGAAGAACCCGTCCTGCTGCCGCACGATCTCGGCGGCCACCCGGAGGATGGTGGTGGCGCGCTGGTGCATCGCCTTGACCAGCCAGTTTGCCGACTGGAAGCACTCGTTGATGTAGTGCTTGTCTTCGCTGCTGAGCGCATTTTTCGAGATGCGGGCGTAGTACTGGTTGTTGACCAGGACCCTCGGCAACGTCTCCGTGTTGAGCTCGACGATCCAGCCGCCGGCTGGCTGAGCGCGCATCAGGATATCGGGCACCACCGGCTGTGTCAGGATCGGGTCGAACGCCAACCCCGGCTTGGGATCGAGCGTGCGAAGTTCGGCAATCATCGCGCCCAGAGCCCCCATGTCGACCCCGCAGGCCCTGGCGAGGCCCGGCAGGTCCCGTTTCGTCATGAGTTGCAGATTGGCGAGAAGAGCCCGCATCGGCTTTGTCAGCCGGCCGCGCTCGCGCAACTGCAGCCTCAGGCACTCGGCGAGGTCCCGGGCGAAGATCCCCGGCGGGTCGAACTCCTGCACGCATGCCAGCACGTCCTCGACGCGGTCGAGGCTGCATCCCAGCATCTCGGCGACCTGCGCCAGATCGGCGGTGAGGTAGCCGGTGTCCTCCATGAGGTCGATCAACTGATGGCCGATGATCCGATCCACCGGATCGGCGAGGTCGACGGCCAGTTGCGCGGTCAAGTGCTCGCGGAGCGTGATGTTGCCGTGGAGCGTCTCCTCCAGGCTGGTGTCCCCGCCGTCGCCGCTGCCGCCGGAGCCATTGCGGCTGCCGAGACCTGCAACGCCATCGCCGCTGACGCCGGAGATCGGCCCGTCCCCGTCAGACGAGTCGTTATAGTCGAGGTCCATGGCGGCGTCGGTGACGGCGCCAGTCTCGTCCGCAACGGCCTGATCCACGGATGGCGTACCGTCGCCCGCGGCCGCAGTCGGCGCCTCAGGCTCGCTCATGTGCCCGCTTGGGCCCAACACCGGGCCGTCGGCGCCGGCGTCGTCCCGTTCCAGCAGCGGATTCTGTTCGAGCTGCTGTTCCACGTACTGGGTGAGGTCCAGGTTGGAGAGCTGCAGCAGCTTGATCGCCTGCTGCAACTGGGGCGTCATTACCAGAGACTGGCTCTGGCGAAGATCGAGACGGGGAGCGAGAGCCATGGGCGCTACCGCATCCGAACCTGGATGCGCCCGCCGCATCGCGCGCGCACGGCCCAGGACCTTTCGCCGCTCATTCTGTCGGCTCGCTCACAGGCTGAAGCGATCCCCGAGATACACTCTGCGCACGTCCGCGTTGCCGACGATATCGGCCGGCGTGCCTTCCATCAGCAGCATGCCGTCGTGGATGATGTAGGCGCGATCGATGACGTCGAGGGTTTCGCGCACGTTGTGGTCGGTGATCAACACGCCGATGCCGCGATCCTTTAAGTGCGACACGAGGCCGCGAATGTCGCCGACCGCAATCGGATCGATGCCCGCGAACGGCTCGTCGAGCAGCACGAAATGGGGGCCGGAGGCCAGCGCCCGGGCGATCTCCACCCGCCGCCGCTCGCCCCCAGAGAGCGCGAGCGCCGGGGTGCGCCGCAAATGTGTGATCGAGAACTCGGCGAGCAGGGCGTCAAGCGCGGCTTCGCGGCGCTCGCGCGACGGCTCCACGACCTCCAGTACGGTGCGGATGTTGTCTTCGACGGAGAGGCCGCGAAAGATTGATGCCTCCTGCGGCAGGTAACCGATGCCGAGCCGCGCCCGGCGATACATCGGCAACCGGGTGATGTCCTGGCCGTCCAGCACGACTTGGCCGTGATCCGGCGCGACCAGCCCGATCATCATATAGAAACACGTGGTCTTGCCGGCCCCATTGGGTCCCAGCAGCCCGACGATTTCACCGCGATGCAGCTTCATGTCGACGCCGCGCACCACCGGGCGCTTCTTGTAGCGCTTGCCGATGTTGGTGGCGAACAGCCCGCCGAGGCCCGAAAGCACCACCGGCCGCTGGGCGCGGCGGCTTTCGGCATTGCTGGCGTTGATGTCGGTCGAGTGTGTCGTCATGGCCCCGGATCCAGAGTGTCTGCCCATATGGTTCATTTCTTGTTATCCTGTTCCGGCTGGATCAGGCCACGAACCCGTCCAACGCCGCCGTCGCCGCATCCGAACAGCTTGCTGACGCCGGACTTGAGGTCGACCTCCGCGCGGCAGCCGTTGAGTTGGTTCTTGCCGCGGGTGATTCGGACATCGCCGGTCAGTGCCGCCTTGCCCGAGGCCGCATCATAGACCCCGCGGGTGCCGTGCACGTCTTCTTCGGCGGTGATGATGTGGACGCGGTCGAAGGCTTCGACACGATCGAGTTCAGTCTTGCCCTCCGCTCCTTCGCGAAGATAAGCGACCAGCACGTCGGCGCGGATAGTCTTGTCGCCCTGGACGGCGACGGCATCTCCGCGAGCGACCACCATGCGCTTGGCCTGCCAGTATTCCATCTGTCGATCGGCGCGCACTTCTCCGTCCTTGCCGACCAGCCGCACCGGATTGCCGCCGCTCAGCACTAGGACCGCACTGTCCACGTCATACTGGCCGCGCTCGGCGAATGCGGTATCGGTGGGCGTCGTAATGCGTACGTCGCCGTCCGCCTCCAGGCGCCAGATCTCGGCGGCGCCTGCGGCGCTGTCGCGGTAATACGCGCTCAGCATGTCGGCGTTAACCGCCACGTCGCCATGCACCGCCCGCGCATTGCCGCGCGCCCGTATCACTGCCCGGCGCTGCTCCCACTCGATGCCGCCGTCGGCGGTAATCTCCAGCGGCAACCCGGTTCCTCCGATGGCGAGCCCGAGGTCGTTGGCTTTTGGTGCGGCCTCAACCTGATCCTGAGCGAGCGCCGACCCGGCCGGCAACGTGCACAGCAACGCCAAAGAGATGATCAGGCCGCGCTTGTACGCGCGTCCAAACACGCGCCATGGCCGCGGCGTCGTCATGACTGCGGCCGCGGCTTCATCGCGCTCGGATAGATCAGCAGGCGCGCAGGCCCGTCGAACACGATCGTGCCGCCGTTGTCGAGAACGCGGAAGCCCTTGGCGTTCAACTCGCCCAACGGCCCGTGGCCTGCGACCGGCTCCGGTCCGGCGATGATGTGGTGCTCCAGATCGACGTTGGCCCGCGACGTCCGGAACTCATAGCCGGCGTCGTGGAACAGCTGGACGTCGCCGACGAGATCGAGGGACTCGGCCTTGACCGCGTACTCACCGGTGTCGGAACGGACGAGAATCCAGCTTCCGTCGTCCAGCGTCATGTCGGCGGCCGGTTCGTGCAGAACCATTTCCGTCGCGCCCGGCTTCAGGTTGTCGACCCGCCGGGCACTGACCGTGAAGGGCAGGTTGCGGTCGTCGGTGCCGACGAAGCGCGCGTCGATCATGCTGACGCTGTCGACCGAATCCTCAAGATCGGCGAACGCAATGGGAAAGCCGCTGCTGTCCGGCGCCAGATACGGCCACAGCACCACCGCGGCAATGAGCAGGATCGCCGCCGCCGGCAGCACCAGTTTCATCACGTGGACTGTCCGGGTGCGCACCGCGATACGCTGCAGGGCATCGCGCGTGCGGGGCGGCAGGCTGCGCTGGAACGGGCCATGGACTGGCCCGGAAGACACTGCGGGGCGAGGCCGAGCAAGCCGTTCGCCCGATCCTGCCGCAGGACCGGCTGCGGCGTCAGCGGCTCCGGTTCGGATCCCGTGGTCGATGGCGTCCATCATGCGACGCCGGCTCTCAGGCAGTCGTGAATGTGTATGATCCCGACCGGCCGGTCCTCGTCCACGACGAACAGGTTGGTGATCGGCCGTCCACCACCCGCGTTCATCACGAACACCGCTTCGCTCACCAACGCGTCCGGCCGGATGGACTTCGGGCTCACGGTCATGACCTCGTTGACCGTGCGGCCCATCAGGTCGCTTGACATGTGGCGACGCAGATCACCGTCGGTAACGATTCCGGCGAGCCGACCCTCGTCGTCGACGACGCCGACGCACCCGAAGCTCTTCGCGGTCATGATGATCAGCGCCTCGGACATCCGCGTTTCGCACGCGGCCAGCGGCACTGCGGCGCCCACGTGCATGATGTCGGCGACCCGCAGCAACCGGCGCCCGAGCTTGCCTCCAGGGTGAAGCACGTGAAAGTCGTCGGCCGAAAATCCCTTGCGCTCCAGAAGGGCGACCGCAAGAGCGTCGCCCAGGGCCAGCATGACGGTCGTCGAGGTGGTCGGGGCGAGCCCCATCGGGCAGGCTTCGTCGGTGTCGGCCAGGACCAAAGTGGCATCGGCCGCGCGGGCGAGCGTGCTGCCGGCCTTCCCGGTCATGGCGATCAGAGGGATCTCGAAGCGCTTGGCATAGGTGACGATGTCCGCGAGCTCGGTTGTCTCGCCGGAATTGGAGAGCGCGACGACGACGTCCGTGCGGGCGATCATGCCAAGATCGCCATGGCTCGCCTCGCCCGGATGGACGAACAAGGCCGGCGTTCCCGTGGACGCGAGAGTGGCCGCGATCTTGCGGGCGACATGGCCGCTCTTGCCCATGCCGGTGACAATGGCGCGCCCCGCCATGTTATGGAGCAGATCGACCGCTGACGTGAAGCTTGAACCGATGCCGCGCGCCATCGCCAGCAGACCCTCGGCCTCCGTCGCCAGCACGCGTTTGGCCGTGCGGAGGATCGGGTCGTCCGCCCGTTCCGGCGTCTGCAGCGCGGCTTCAGTCAGCGCGACCTCCATTCATATCGATCCGCTCATGTGTCTGGTGTCGCGGTTCCCATTGCGACAAGCCGCTGCCGGCCGCGAGAGAACAACGCATCGGCTGATCCCCGAGCGCACCGTCGCAAGCAAGATCCGTGCCCTTCGCAGGTGCAGTATGACGCGCGGAGCTACGAAGGTCAACCGCGTGTCCTGAGACCGCCTCTCAATCGTATTACTAGTACGCGAAGATGTCCTGCTCGGACCAGCCGTCAATGTCGAGGCGGGCGCGGAAGGGCAGGAACCGGAAGCACGCCTCGGCCAGAGCCCGCCGGCCGGTTCGATCGAGCATGGCGTTCAATCGGTCGCGCAACGGGTGGAGGTAGATTACGTCGCGGGCCGCGTAGAGGAGTTGCGCCTCGCTCAGGTCTTCGCGGCCCCAATCGGACGACTGCTGCTCCTTGGCCAGATCGACGCCAAGCAATTCCCGGCACAACTCCTTCAAGCCGTGGCGATCGGTGTAGGTGCGGCAGAGGCGGGACGCGATCTTGGTGCAGTAGATCGGCTGGCAGGCGACCCCGAGCGAGTGCTCCAGAACGCCCACATCGAACCGGGCGAAATGGAACAGCTTGGTGACCGATACGTCGGCGAGTAGCGCCGCCAGATTCGGGGCGTGGTACGGCTCGGCGCGCTCCTGGTCCGTTCGCGGCCAAGGAAACTGGACCAGATGACAGGCCCCCCCGCCGTCGTAGAGCTGCGCCAGGCATAGCCGGTCCCGGTGCGGGTTCAGCCCCATCGTCTCGGTATCAATCGCCACCGCGCCCTGCAGGCGCACGTCCGCCGGCAGGTCGCCGCGGTGCAGGCGGATGGGAATGCCGTCGACTTTCATCCGTGTTCCAGCATCACCGTTGGGAAGGACCGGCATCGGCGCCGGCAAATCCGCCCCGCGATCGCCGGCGGAACATTGGTGCCCAGGAGAAGACTCGAACTTCCACGGCCTTGCGGCCACAGGTACCTGAAACCTGCGCGTCTACCAATTCCGCCACCTGGGCTCACGCGGCGCGGGACGTGCAACGAGGGAGCAAGCCGGTCCGCCGACTACTGGTAGAACCCCGGGGCTCCCCGTGTCAACCAATGTCGACCCGCGCGGCATTTGATCCTCGCCGCGAGCGTAGTATAAGCGCTGCAAGGAACTGGCAGCACGCGCCGACGGTGCAAGCAGCACCACCGGACTGTCAGCGCGTCGCAAGCAGTATTCGGCGGTGAGGCCAGGGAGGAGGATCTTATGGAGCGTCGCGTTGCCGTCTTATTCGGGGGCTCCGGGTTCATTGGCCGGCACCTGGTGCGGCGTCTAGCCGCAGACGGCTGGATCGTGCGGGTCGCCGTGCGCAGGCCGGAGCATGCCTTGTTCTTGAAGCCGATGGGAGAGGCCGGGCAGGTCGTTCTGGCCCCGGTGGATGTGACCAATCCGGACATGGTCGAGAGCGCTGTCCACGACGCCGACGCGGTCTTCAATCTGATCGGCATCCTCTACCAGCGCGGCAAGCGGACCTTCCAGCGGATGCACGTCGACGTCGCCGGCAGCATCGCGGCCGCCGCGGCCCGCGCGGGCGCGCAGCGCCTGGTGCACGTCTCAGCTATCGGCGCCAGCGCGGATTCCACCGCGGCCTATGCGCGCACTAAGGCTGCCGGCGAAAAGGCGGTGTTCGCGGCCTTCCGTCAGGCGACAGTCCTGCGGCCGAGCGTGGTGTTCGGTCCGGAAGACCAATTTTTCAACCGGTTCGCCAGCATGGCGCGGTTCATGCCGTTCCTTCCGGTATTCGACACGAAGTTTCAGCCGGTCTATGTTGGCGACGTCGCCGATGCGATGATGACGGTGCTGACCGATGCCGAGGCCTCCGGCAAGACCTATGAGCTGGGCGGCCCGCGCGTGATCAGTTTCCGTGAGGTAATGGAGTTGGTGGTGGCGGAGACCGGGCGCCACCGGCCGCTGGTTCCGGTGCCGTTGGCGATCGGCTCGCTGCAGGGCGCCGTTCTGGAATGGCTGCCGGTTCCGCCGCTGACCCGCGATCAGGTAGAGTTGCTCCGCACCCCCAACGTGGTGTCCGCTAACGCCCTGACCCTCCATGATCTCGGCATTACGCCGACGGCGGTGGAAGTCGTCATCCCCACCTACCTCAAGCGGTACCGCCGCTACGGGCGGGACCAGCGCTCCCATCTTCAAAACGGTGGCTGATATCTGTTTCGGGCCCTACAATTATTCCGATTTGAAACCAGGCGCAGTTTATCGTATAACGAGAGCAAGGCGGGCTCGCACACATCGGCGCAGGGGACATGCTGGATCGAACGATCATGATTGAGGCGGAACGGCGGCAACCTGAGCTGTCCATCGTTGTCCCCATGTACAATGAGGAGGACAACGTGGCGCCGCTCTGCGAACGCCTGCTCACCAGCCTCACCCCCCTCGGACTGGACTACGAGATCGTCCTGGTCGATGATGGCAGCGCTGACAACACGCTGCGCAACCTGCGCGCACAACAGCAGCGTAACCCGGAAATCCGGGTGGTGCGGCTCCGGCGGAACTACGGCCAGACACCCGCAATGGCGGCGGGGATTGAAGTGGCCAGGGGCCGGACCATCGTGCTCATGGATGGCGACCTGCAGAACGACCCGGCCGACATCCCCCGCTTCCTCGAAAAGATGGAGGAAGGCTACGACATTGTTGTCGGCTGGCGCCAGCGCCGGCAGGACTACCTGTTCCGCCGCAAGATTCCGTCGTGGATCGCCAACCGCCTGCTCGCCCGCATCACCGGCGTCAACGTCAAGGACACCGGCTGCTCGCTGAAGAGCTTTCGGGCCGAGTTGATCAAGGGCCTGCCGCTCTATTCGGAAATGCACCGCTTCATCCCGGTGGTCGCGTCAATGGCCGGTGCGCGCATGGCGCAGATTCCGGTGAGCCATCACGCCCGCCAATTCGGACAGTCAAAGTACGGGCTGTCGCGCATCTACAAGGTTGCCATCGACCTGATCGTGCTGCGCACCCTCATTTCCCTTGCCGGTCGCCCGTTCGGCACCCTCGGCTGGGTCGCGCTATTCGCGGCGTTCCTCAGTATCGGCGGCTTCATCTATGGTGTCGGTGTCGCCACCACCGGCGACGCCATGTCATCGGTCACCTTCGCCGGGCTCAGCGTTCTGCTGGCGGCGCTCGCTATGTTCCTGTTCTTCCTCGGTCTTCTTGTGGAACTGCTCTACGGCGCCGATGAGTTGCGCATCGAGAACCTGGCAAGTCTGACCGTCCGCCAGATCAATCCGAAGACGCCGCCTGCATGAGCGCTCGCCATCCCGCTCCGGGCCGGCTGGCGGCAGCGCCCGATTGTTCGCCACTGCAGCACTTTGCTGCCTGCCCCGAGGTGAGAAACAACCCGTGACTGCTATCATCGAACGCGATCCCAACGTCAGCCAGCACAGCGAAATGGCTACCGACGTCCAGGTGTCCGCCGTCATTCCGATCGGCGGCGCAACCGATCACATTGCTGACTTGCACCGCGAATACCGCAGCGGTCTGGAAGCGGCTGTGGACAGCTTTGAATTCCTTTATGTCTTGGAGCAGCGCTCCCCGGCGCTGGCGATCCTGCAGCGTCTGCAGTCCGAAGGCGAGCCCATCAAGCTGATCACCTTCGCCAAGTGGCACGGCGAGGCGAGTGCACTTTGCGCCGGCTTTGCGCGGGCGGCGGGCGACGTGGTCCTTACCCTGCCGGCAGAGTTCCAGGTGGATGCGTCACGCATCGGCGAACTCATCAAGACGCTGGATCACTGCGATGTCGCGGTCGGTAAACGGCATCCACGGCCGCGCAGCGCCATCGGCAGCCTGCAGGGTCGCGTGTTTCATTTTTTCCTCCGCCGCTTTGCCGGCGCGCCGTTCCAGGACGTGAGCTGCGACTTCCGTGCCCTCAAGCGCGATGTCGCAAGGGAACTGGTGCTTTACGGCGAGCAGCACCGCTATCTGCCGCTGCTCGCCCTGGTCCAGGGCTTCAAGGTCTGCGAGGTCGAGGTTCCTCCGTCGGCAAAGAGCCGCAACCGATCGGTCCACCCGGTCGGCAAGTACCTGCAGAGCATGCTCGACGTGCTGTCGATCGTCTTTTTGGTCAAATTCTCGCGGAAGCCGCTGCGCTTCTTCGGCATGATCGGCATGAGCCTGTTCGGGGTCGGCTCGCTGTGGACCCTGTTCATCATCGCCCAGCGGGTGTTCGGCGACCAGCCCCTGATGGAGCGCCCCGCTCTCATTCTGAGCGTGCTCCTGGTTGTGCTGGGCATCCAGATCGTCGCCGTTGGGCTGGTAGGCGAGATCCTGATCTTCACCCGCTCCAAGGACCTGAAGGAATACAAGATCGCCGAGGTGATCGAGTAGTTCCGCGACCATCGTGCGTGTCCTTGGAGATGGGTCGGTTCCGGACAAACAAGTCGCCGGTCATCGCCGAGTCGCGGTCGTCGTTCTACCCCATGCCCGCCGCAGAAATCAGAACCTCATCCTGAGCGAAGTCGCAGGGTAAGCATGCGCTTCTTTCTGTGGCGCGACGGGATCGGATTCGACTGAGCCGTTGTCGCCCGGAAAGCGGCCGCCGTAGCGTAGCCGCCTTCCGCAGATCGGTACCGCCGCCACACCGCCGCGGGTGGGCAGCGGCAACACGTTGCTCACCTATTTGTAGCCCTTCAGGGAGTCGATGTATTCCGGCAGGAACAGAGAGATCTGCGGCACGTAGGTGACGATGACCAGGAAGCCCAGCAGCACCATCAGCCACGGGAGGGCCGCCCGCACCGCCCAGACAATGCTGTGCCCGGTGATCCCTGCGATGACGAACAGGTTGAGCCCGACCGGCGGCGTGATCATGCCGATCTCCATGTTGACCACCATGATGATGCCGAGATGGATGGGGTCGATGCCGAGCTGCACGGCGATCGGGAACAGGATCGGCGCCATGATCAGCACGATCGCCGACGGCTCCATGAAGTTGCCGGCTACCAGCAACAGGATGTTGACCACGATGAGAAAGCCCCACCATGACAGGCCCCATCCGGTGATCATCTCGGCGATGTGATGGGGGATGCGCTCGGTGGTCAGCACGTGCGCGAACAGCATCGCGTTTGCGATGATGAACAGCAGCATGATGGACACCTTGGCGGCATCCAGAACGACCCTGTTCACGTCGGGATCGGCAAACGACCGGGGAAATGCGCCAAGAATGGCGCCGATATTGCGCGCCACCATGCGGCCGGTGGACTCGCTTTCGCTGCGCCAGGCGCGGCCCTTCATCGGCCCCATGTCGCGGTAGCCGAACACCGACACGGCGTAGGCGTAAATCGCCGACACTGCCGCCGCCTCGGTCGGGCTGGCGATGCCGCCGTAGATGGTCCCGAGGACGATGATGATCAGCAGCAGCCCGCCCAAGGCGCTCCAAAACGACGCGAAGATCTCCCGGACGCCGGGGAACGGCTGCGCCGGCAGGTTCTTGACCCGCGCGACGATGTAGATCACCACCATCAACAGGAAGCCCATGAGGATGCCCGGAAGAAAACCGGCCATGAACAGGCGCGCCGCCGACTCCTCCGTCGCTGCCGCATACACCAGCAACACGATGCTGGGCGGGATCAAAATCCCGAGGGTACCGGCGTTGGCGATGACGCCCGCTGCCATCGCTTCCGGGTAGCCGGCACGCACCATGCCGACGATGACGATGGAGCCGATCGCCGCGACCGTCGCCGGAGACGATCCGGAGACCGCAGCGAAGATCATGCAGGCGACCACCGACGCCATTGCCATGCCGCCGCGGATGAAGCCGACCAAAGCTAGGGAGAAGCGGATGAGGCGCCGCGCTACTCCACCGGTCGAGAGAAACGCCGACGACAGGATGAAAAACGGGATGGCCAGCAAGGTGTAGTGGCCGGAGACCGCCTCGAACAGCTTCAGCGTCACCGAGGCGATCGAATCGTTGGAGAACAGCAGGATCGTCGTGATGCTGGAAAAGCCGAGGGCCACGGCGATCGGCATGCCCATGAACATGCAGCCGAACAGTAGCGCGAACAGGGCGAAAATGGTCATGGCGCCGTCCCCGTCCCGGGCGTGACTTTCGTTCCCGTCACGCCCGACAATGCCGCTTCTTTGGCACGCTCTTTCTCAAGCGCTTCCAAGGCTTCCTTGGCCTCGTCGGAGCTGCGGAACCCGTCAACGTCACCCTTGAACACCAGCCATCCCAGTTCCACAAATCGGATGAACAATAAAATAAAACCGATCAACAGGATCGAATGGGCAATCCACTTCGGAAGCGGCACGTCCTGGAGAAAGATTCCAATCTTGTACATTTTCTGGAGGTAGACCCAGGACCCCTCGATGAACATCACGCAGTAAACCAGACACAGCGCCAGCGCGATCAGTGTTACGACGCGCCGAACTTTGCTCGACAGCAGTCGGACGATAGAGTCGACACCAATGTGGGCGCCTACCTTCACGCCGTAAGAGGCGCCGAACAGCACCAGCCAGGCGTTCAGATGCAGCGTCAGTTCCTCGACGAGGCGGAAGAATTGGCTCAAGAACGTGGCGAACGCGCCCTCGTTCGGAAAGATCTGCCAACCGTAGCCGAAGCGCAGGACCACCTCGAAGAACACGAGTACGGTCATGATGACGAGGAGGAGGGAAATGAATCCCTCCTCCAGTCGATTGAATACGCGTGAGAACATGCGAGGCGCGACGGTTAGCTGGTGGCCTTGGCCGCCGCCGCGGCGTCGATCAGGTCCTTGCCGATGTCCTTCTCGAACTTCTTCCACACCGGCTTCATGGCGTCGACCCACTTCTGCCGCTGTTCGTCGGTGAGCTCGATGACCTCGCTGCGGCCGGAGTCGATGATCTTTTGCTTCTGTTCCTCATTGACGTCCGAAGCGATCTGGTTGCCATACTTGAGAGCTTCGTCCATCGCCGCCTTGAGTTCAGTCCGCACGTCATCCGGCAGCCCCTCCCAGAATTCCGTAGAGGTCACCACCATGTAGTCGAGCGCGCCGTGGTTCGACTCGGTGATGTAGGGCTGAACCTCGTAGAACTTCTGAGAGTACATGTTGGACCATGTATTCTCCTGGCCGTCGATCGCTTTGGTCTGCAGCAGGGTAAACACCTCCGAGAACGGCTTCTTGACCGGCAGCGCATTCACCGCCTCGAATTGGGCGGCCAGCACGTCGGAAGGCTGGACACGGAACTTGAGGCCCGCCGCATCCGCCGGCACCTTCAACGGCTTGTTGGCGGAAAGCTGTTTCATGCCGTTATGCAGATATCCGAGGCCGACGACGCCCTTGTCTTCCATCGAGGCGAGAAGCTCCTGGCCTTCCTTGCTCGCCTGGAAAGCGTCCACGGCAGCGATGTCCTTGAACAGAAACGGCAGGTCGAAAATTTGCACCTTCGGCGTGTAGGAGTCGAACTTGGACAACGATGGCGCCGCCAGTTGGACGTCGCCCAACAGCATTGCTTCGATAACCTTTTCATCGCTGTAAAGCTGCGAGTTCGGATAGACTTCGACTTTGACCTTGTCGCCCATCCGCTTGTTGACGATATCGGCGAAGTAGGTCGCCATCTTGCCCTTCGGCGTGTTCTCGGCGACCACGTGCGAGAATTTGATCACCATGGGTTCCGCCGCCTGAACGAGCGGCGCAACTATAACCGCGGTGGCGAACGCAATTAGAGATAGCATGCGGGTCATACAGTCCTCCCAGTCATTCAGTCCTCGCTGGCCGCAACCACGAAGCTTCTTTTAACGTCGCACCGGCGTCGCGACGTAGCGCTGCGGCCTCCGGACGATCGATTCCTTCCTTGTACACGGTATCGAACCCGTTTGGAAGTGAGGAACCGACCAGACTTGCGAACGAATATCATGCAAACCCGCACGCACTGAACGCGGTGGGGTACCCGACGATGGCCGCGCCAGCGGGGCCCGAACCGATCACCGGAGGAGAGGAGGAGGTATCATGGCAGACGACTGGTGGCGGGGCGCCGTCATCTACCAAGTCTACCCGCGCAGCTTCTGCGATGCTAACGGAGACGGGATAGGCGATCTCGCCGGCATCTCGGAGAAGCTCCCCTACGTGGCCGACCTTGGCGTTGACGCGGTCTGGATCTCGCCGTTCTTCACCTCGCCGATGAAGGACTTCGGCTACGACGTGGCCGACTACTGTGGCGTCGATCCGCTGTTCGGATCGCTGGCGGACTTCGACCGCCTGCTCGAAGACGCCCATCGTCTCGGCCTCAAGGTGATCATCGATCAGGTCTACTCCCACACGTCGGATGCCCATCCGTGGTTCGAGGAGAGCCGGTCCAGCCGCACCAACCCCAAGGCGGACTGGTACGTGTGGGCCGACCCCAAGCCGGACGGCACCGCGCCCAACAACTGGCTGTCCGTGTTCGGCGGCCCTGCGTGGGACTGGGAGCCACGTCGGAAGCAGTATTATTTCCACAACTTCCTCAAGGAACAGCCGGACCTCAACTTCCACAACAACGAGGTGCAGACTGCGGTCCTGGACGCGGCGCGCTTTTGGCTCGACCGCGGCGTCGACGGCTTCCGGATGGATGTCGCCAACTTCTTCTGTCACGACCCGCAGTTGCGCGACAATCCGCCGTTCCCCCACCCCAATCCGGTCAAGGCGTACTGGCTGCAGCGGCAGGTCTACAACCGCTCGCGGCCGGAGACGCTGGACTTCGTCGCCCGCTTTCGCGCCTGCCTCGACCGCTACGCCGGCGCCATGGCAGTCGCTGAAATCGCCAGCGACCATCCCGTCGCGACTACGGCCGCCTACACTGATGGGCCGGATCGCTACCACACGGCCTACAGCTTCGTGTTTCTGCGCCAGACTTCGGGCGTCCGCCACATCCGGGACTCGATCGAGGAGATGCTGGCGGCCGCACCGGGCGCTTGGCCGTCGTGGGCGTTCAGCAATCACGACGTGCCGCGGGTCGTCAGTCGCTGGGGCGATGGCGCCAACGTCGCGCCGGCAGAGCGCGCGGCGTTCGCCAAATGCCTGATCGCGGTGCTCACCTGCCTCCGCGGCACCGTCTTTCTCTACCAGGGGGAAGAGCTCGGGCTACCGCAAGCGTTCGTCCCGTTCGAGCGCTTGCAGGATCCGGAGAGCCGCCGGTTCTGGCCCGCCTACCACGCCCGCGACGGCGCCCGCACCCCGATGCCGTGGCGGTGCGACGCGCCGCACGGTGGCTTCTCGGTGGCGGAACCATGGCTTCCGCTCGACCCGGCTCATCTTGCTCTCGCAGTGGACCGCCAACAGGACGACGCCGGGTCCGTGCTCGCCTTCACGCGCCGGTTCCTCAGCTGGCGGCGCGAACAGCCTGCGTTGATCACCGGCGACATCCACTTCCTCCATGTCGATGACGCGGTGCTGGCGTTCGAGCGCCGCCTTGACCGCCGGCGGCTCCTGTGCGCCTTCAACCTGAGCGCCGCCAACGCCCGATTTACGCTCAATGAAAGTGTCGCCGCCGTGCACGCGACCGGCCTGCCTGGTTCAGTCGAGCATGGATGCGGGGTGATGCTGCCGCCGTTCGGGGGAGTGATCGCTGCCATGGACTGAGCAGCCTGTCACGATCTTCGGGTGCAGTTATCCCCAGGACGGCGTGCTTATCCCCAACCGGGTTGATGAAGACCCCCAAAAGTCGATTGCAGACCCGGGCCAACATGTGGTTCTTTTCTCGGCTCCACAATATGTTGCGAGTCGCTGCAATGCTCGCCCTAGATGCGCTATTCTGGGATGTCGCACTTGCGTCTTATCATGGCGATAGCGGCGGATTGCGGCCGCCTCGATGCTCGCCGGCGTGACCTCGGCTCCGGCGGCGCCGTCGGAAGATGGCGTGCACCCGATGCTGGAATGCCTCGGCGTCGCCGCGTTCGTGATAGATATACTGGGTGACGGTTGGCTCCGGTTCGCCGCCGCCAATCACCGTTTCCTCGAGGCGGTGGGTCGCGAGCGCGTAGTTGGTCTGTCACCGGCGGCGGTGCTGGCGCCGGAGCTGGGCGGGGAACTGGAGGCGCGCTGCCGCGGCTGCCTGGAGACTGCTGCGGCGGCGACCTGGGATGTGGAGATGCGCGGCGACGCCGGAATGCGGTGCTGGCGCCTGGTCCTTGCCCCGGTCGCGGAAACCGACCGCGATCCGGCGCGAGTGTTTGCGACGATGACCGATGTCACGGGGCTGGTACACGAGCGGCGGCAGCTTCGGGATCGTGAACAGGCGGTGCGAGCCGCCGTGGACGCCATCGATCAGGGGGTGGCGGTCTGGGATACGTCGGAGCGTCTGATCCACTGCAACGCCGTCTACGCGCGGCACCATCCCCAAATCGCGGGTCGCCTTGTGCCCGGGGCCGGCTACCGTGCGCTGTTGTGGGAGGATGCCGCTGCCGGTTGTCAACCGCGGGCCGATGGCCGCCGCATCCGCACCTCCGTTCATTGTGCTCCGGATGGCGGGCTGGTCACGGTCAGCACGGATGTTACTGCCGCGACCGCCATGCGCAGCGCCGCGGAGCGGAGCAGCGCCGCGTTCTCGGCGCTGTTCGGCGCGATGGACGAGGCGGGCCTGTGGGTGACTGCGTCGGGCAGAGTGGCGGCGCTCAACAGCGCGGCGGCCGACTGGCTTTGCGCGACACCGGAGTCGGTAATCGGCCGGCCGCTGATGTCGGTGCTCGACGCCGACACGGCTGCGCGGATCGCCTCGCAGCTTGACATGGTGATCGCTGGCGGAAAGGCCGAGCCCATCCCCTGCAGCCGAGACGGCCGCAGTCTGGTCATCAGGGCCCGTCCGATCACCGGCGCCGACGGGCGGGCTACTGGCGCCGTGCTGAGCGTACGCGACAGCAGCGCGCTGGAGGCGGCAACCGCTCGAGCCAACGATTGCGAGCAGGCGCTGGCGCGCGCCATGCGCATCGCCAGCCTCGGTGAAATGGCCGGCGGTCTGGTCCACGAGGTCAGCCAGCCCATTGCCGCGGTCGTAAACTATTGCCGGGGCTGCATCAACCTGCTCCGGTCAAGCGACGGCGGCGACGTGACGGCGGTGGTCGACGCGCTGGAAGAGGCATGCCGAGAGGCGGAACGAGCGAGCGCCATCATGCAAAACATCACCGGCATGATCCGCCGGTCGCCCGGCAGCAAAAGCGAAGTGGACATCAATGCCGCGGTCCGCGGCGTCTGCGATCGGCTGCAGAAGGAGGCGCGCAAGCGGCGAGTGGCGCTCAACCTCGATCTCGCCGAGGATCTGCCGAGGCCGTCGGGCAACGCAATTGAAGTGGAGCAGGTCTTGACCAATCTCGTCAAGAACGCCCTCGAGGCCGCCGCCGCAACGACGGAGGGCGAGCGGCGGGCGACGGTGCGGACCGCGGCCGGCGCGGATGCCGCCGTCGAAGTCATCGTCAGCGACACGGGGGCAGGCTTCGCGGGCCAGGACGCGGCGCAAGCATTCGCGCCGTTCTACACTACCAAACCGGGCGGCATCGGCATGGGCTTGTCCATTTGCCGGGCCATCGTCGAAGGTCACGGCGGTCGCATCTTCGCCGGCAATCACGAGCACGGCGGCGGTGTCGTCCGCGTCACCCTGCCGTTGGACACGAGCTAGCACACGCCATGTCTGCTGCCGAAGCCACCGTGTTCATCGTCGACGATCATGGCGGCTTGCGCAAGTCGCTGGCGTTTCTGGTCGAAAGTGCCGGTTTCAGCGCCGAAGTATACGCGTCGGCGGAGGCGTTCCTTCAGAATTACCGGCCGGAACGCCGGGGCTGCCTGATCCTGGACCTGCAGATGCCGGGGATGAGCGGCCTCGACCTGCTCGATGTCCTCGCCGGCAGGGGCGATTGCCGGCCGGTGATCATGGTGACCGCCCACGGCGACGTGCCGACGGCGGTGCGCGCGCTCAAGACAGGCGCGGTGGACTTCGTCCAGAAGCCGTTCAAGGACCAGGAACTGCTGGAGCGGATTCGCCAAGCCATCATCGTCGACGCCGAATGGCGGCGGTGGCGGACGGAGGCGCAGGACGTGCTGCTGCGCTTGGCGTCGCTGACGCCCAGGGAACGGGAAGTATTCGATCTCGCCGTCGAGGGCATGACCACCCGGGAGATCGCCGCGCGGCTGGACTCCGGCGTCGGTTCTGTCGAGACTCACCGCCGCCACGTCCTCCACAAGATGCAGGCGCGCTCCGCCGTCGACCTCGCTCGCCTTGCCTCACTCTGCCGCAATCCCTGGGGCCCCGCCCGCCCCGGGTGATGGCGCCGCGCGACTGCCGCGCGACTGCCGCGCGACTGCCGCGCAACCGCGGCGATGACGGTTTAACGAGGGCCACCGCCGTTTCAGTCGTTGGCGGCTTCGGATTCCTCGGCGGTATCGGGGCCGGCCATCATGGCTGCGGAGACGAGGCCGGCGTTTTCGCGGATCTTGGCCTCGATCTGGGCCGCCATGTCGGGATGGTCGCGGAGGTAGGTCTTGGCGTTCTCCCGGCCCTGGCCGATGCGCTCGGAACCGTAGGAGAACCACGAGCCGGACTTTTCGACAAGCCCCGCCTTCATGCCGAGATCGAGGAGCTCGCCGGTCTTGGAGATGCCCTGGCCGTACATGATATCGAACTCGATCATCTTGAACGGCGGCGCGAGCTTGTTCTTGACCACCTTGACGCGGGTCTGGCTGCCGGTCACCTCGTCGCGGTCCTTGATTTGGCCGATGCGGCGGATCTCCATGCGCACAGACGAATAGAATTTGAGCGCGTTGCCGCCGGTGGTGGTCTCGGGATTGCCGAACATCACGCCGATCTTCATGCGGATCTGATTGATAAAGATAATGATGGTCCTGGAGCGAGCGACGGTGGCGGTCAGCTTGCGCAATGCCTGGCTCATCAGCCTCGCCTGCAAGCCGACGTGGGTGTCGCCCATCTCGCCCTCTAGCTCGGCGCGGGGCACCAGCGCCGCGACGCTGTCGATGACCAGAGTGTCGATGGCGCCGGAGCGGACCAGCGTATCGGCGATTTCCAGCGCCTGCTCGCCGGCGTCCGGTTGGGAGATCAGCAGGCCGTCCACATCGACGCCAAGCTTCTTGGCGTAGACGGGATCGAGGGCGTGCTCGGCGTCGATGAACGCGCAGGTGCCGCCCTTGCGCTGGGCCTCGGCAATGCAGTGCAACGCCAGGGTGGTCTTGCCGGACGCCTCCGGGCCGTAGATTTCGATCACCCGCCCGCGGGGCAGGCCGCCGATACCGAGTGCGATGTCGAGGCCGAGGGAGCCGGTCGAAACTGCGTCGGCTTCCACGTGCTCGCGCTGGCCGAGGCGCATGATCGAGCCTTTGCCGAAGGCGCGGTCGATCTGGCTGATGGCCGCTTCGATGGCGCGGTCCTTGTCGTTGCCGTTCCTGTCCATGAGTCGAAGTGGCCTATACAGCATGGGTTCTCTCCCTCTTGTTTCATACCACCCTTGAGATGGCAATGGGCATCCGGGCGCGGTTCATTCCGCCCTTCGCCGAGAGAATTAACCCATTTGGGGTATTGACAGCAAGTCCTAAAAGTTGCGCTTACCGGGCTTGATTCGGGTTTCGAGGGCGCTGCCGACCTTAGCCACAAGTTCCGCGAGCGAAAATGGCTTGGCGAGGAACTGGCTCGATGGCACGTCGGCGAGCACCGGCGTCTGTCCTTCGTCAGCATAGCCGGACATCAGGATCACCGGCACGCTCGGCCACTCCTGGCGCACCAGTCGGGCGAAGGTGCCGCCATCCATCCCCGGCATCACCAGGTCGGTGAGGATCAGGTCGACGCCCTCCGGCCGTTCGCCCAGCAATTGCAGCGCATCCTCACCGTCGCCGGCCTCGATCACCCTATAGCCGCGGACAGTCAGGGCCTTCGCCGCGATGCGCCGCACCGCGGTCTCGTCCTCGACCAGCAGCACGGTCGCGCCCGTAGCGCGAGGCAGCGAGCCGGATTGGTCGGGAGCCGGCACTGCGTCCTCCGCGGGCTGGAAGCCAAGTTCGGCGGCCGGAAGATAGAGACAAAAGGTGGTCCCCGCTCCCGGCGCGCTGTCGACGGTCACGAAGCCCCCGGTCTGGCGGACGATGCCGTAGACGGTAGCGAGGCCAAGACCGGTGCCGCCTCCCACCTCCTTTGTGGTGAAGAACGGCTCAAAAATGCTGGCGATGATCTCCTTCGGGATGCCAACGCCGGTGTCTCCCACCGCGAGAGTCACGTAGCGGCCGGGCGGGACGGAGTCCGGCTGGCCGTCGAGCGGCGCCGTCAGCACCCTGTCCTGCGTTCGGATCGAGAGGCGGCCCCCGCCAGGCATCGCGTCGCGGGCATTGACGGCGAGATTGATGACGACCTGATCGAGCTGCCCCGGATCCACGCGCACGACGCCATCGGCGGCGGACAATTCCAGATCCAGAGCCACAGTCTCGCCCAACAACCGCGCCAACAGGGTCGACAGCGCCCTCAGCGCCCGGTTGATGTCCAGCGCCACCGGTTTCAAGGACTGTTTGCGGGAGAACGCCAGAAGCTGGCGCACCAGTTCGCTCGCCCGCGCCGCGGCGGCGCGTACCTGGACCACGTCGTCGTGGCTGGGGTCGGGGGCGGCGTGCCGCTCCAGCAGCAGATCGCAATGCCCCAGCATCGCGGTGAGCAGGTTGTTGAAGTCGTGGGCGATGCCGCCCGCCAACTGGCCGAGGGCCTGCATCTTTTGCGCCTGCACGTGGCGCACGTCGGCGTAACCGGCCTCGCTCTCCTCGATCAAATAAACGATCGCCCGATCGCTTCCGGCGAGCCGCCGCGCCTCGATGGCGACGGGGCGCGCCGCTTCGCCCTGGATACGTACCGAACCCAGACGGCCCCCGCGCGTCGTGCCCATGGCGAGCTTGGACAGCTGGCCAGAGACCTCGTCACGATCCTCCCGGCACAAAAGCTCTATGAACGCACGCCCGGCCGCCGCGCAGGGCTGTGCGCCCACCATCACCTGCAAGGCTGCGTTGAAGGCGAGGACGGTTCCAGAGAGGTCGAGGATCGCCATCGCCACAGGAGCGTCGTCGAACAGCGCCCGGCGATCGAGGGGAAGCGGGGTGGTGCGGCTGGATGAAGAGCGGGCGGCGGGATCAGCAAGCATCGAGACACGGCAATTGGAGGCAGCCGGCAGTATGCAATGAGTCGTTGCGGAACGCAACGAGCGAAGCCACTTATGGGCGCATTCTGCCTCGCCGGCAGGTCAGCGGCTGCTGTCCTCCAGCGAGCGGAGCACTTTGGCGAGCGTTGCCGTAGATGAGAAGCGCCGCGCGCGGGGAGCCCGCGCGCGGCGTCCGGCAAATGCTTGATCAGGCGATGTCGGCGCCGTTGGCTGCGGCGGTACCCGCGTCCAGCTCTCCGTCGAAGATGTCTTCGAACCTGAGGCTGTTCACGCCTTCGTCTTCCTCGGAGTCTTCGCCGATGTCTTCCGGGTTGTTGAAATAGAAGACGAGGTCGTCACCGTCGATGACCGCGTCGGTCGAACCCACCCCGTCGTGCTCGATATCATAGATGAAATCGTAGAAGTCGTCGTCGGTGGTCAGCGTGACGTCGAACCCGGCGATCTGGATGTGAGTGCTGTCGAAGGACTCCTCGCCGCCTTCATCAACGTCGAAATTACCGGTTATGACGTCCTCGCCGGCCTGCGACCCGCTGTAAACGAACAGGTTGTTGTCGCCGCCGCCGGTGTCATCCAGCGTGTCGTCGCCGGTACCGCCGTCGAGCGTGTCGTCGTCATTGCCGCCGTCGAGTTCATCGTCTCCACGGCCGCCGCTGAGGTCGTCGTCGCCGTTGCCGCCTCTGAGCGTGTCCTGGTCATTGCCGCCGTCGAGCGTGTCATTTCCGTTGTCGCCACGGAGAAAATCCCGCCCTTGGCCACCGCTGATGTCGTCGTTGCCGCCGTTCCCGCGGAGGTCGTCGTTGCCCTGATTGCCGATCAGGGTGTCGTCACCGCCGCCGCCCGTCAGGGTGTCGTTGCCTTTCCGGCCCAGAATGAAGTCGGCATCGTCACCACCGCCGAACGTGTCGTTGCCGTTGGTGCCACCAAAAAACGCCATGATCCGTCTCCCTCTTCGTGCGAACGCGCGTCGTGCGCGCCGCATCCCGTTGATGAGCACAGGTGAGCCCGCAAGCGCTTACCTTCTTTCGGGGCGAGGCTGCTGTCTTTAAATGTTATCGGATCCGGTATTGATTTTGTTATTGGATTCGTGGCTTCCGCACAGTTAATGATGATACTCCGAATTAGCGGTGGATGCCAGCCGCAAGACGATGAAGTTTCGGCAGTACTGAGGCTTTAATGTGGCCGGCAGGCTGTTCACCCGGCCGCCGTCACTGCGGCGTCAGGTCCAGGGGATCCGGCCCTTGAGGCGCATGACGTAGCCGATGACTTCTGCCACGGCTTGATAGTGCTGGGGCGGAACGTCCTCGTCGAGCTCGACCGATGCGTAGAGGGCGCGTGCCAGGGGCGGGTTCTCGACGATCGGCACGTCGTGCTCGCCGGCGACCTCGCGGATGCGGAGCGCCAGCGAGTCGACGCCTTTGGCGACCAGTTTCGGCGCCGCCATCGCCGCCATCTCGTACTTGAGCGCCACCGCATAGTGGGTCGGGTTGGTGATCACCACGTCGGCCTCGGGCACCGCCGCCATCATCCGCCGTTGGGCCCGCTCGGCGCGGAGCTTGCGGATGCGCGCCTTGATCTGCGGATCGCCCTCCGACTGCTTGTGCTCGTCCCGCACCTCCTGGCGGGTCATGCGCATGTCCTTCATGAAGCTGTAGCGCTGGAACATGTAGTCCAGTCCGGCGACCACAGTCAGCACGCCGACGGTGCCGGCGATCAGGCTGATGGCGATGGCGTGCAGGCGGTCGAGCGTGACTGCGACGCTCAAGTTGGGCAGCAGCGCCGCATCGCCGAGCAGCGGGATGGCGAGGCCGAAAGCGACCACCGACACCGCCGACAGCTTGAGAATGCCCTTGCCGAACTCCACGAGGGTCCGCATCGAAAACAGCCGCTTGATCCCCTTCAGCGGAGACACCTTGCTGAATTCCGGCTTGATCTTGGCGGGAGCCCAGAGCAGTCCGGACTGGACGAGGCTGACGCCGAGCGCCGCCACCATGATCAGCGCAATCAGCGGCGCGACGATGCGGCCGACCACCAGCATCAGACCCATGAGCGCGGTCTGCACACTGTCGGCGTCGACGCGCAAGGCGTGCGGCTGCTCGATGAACACCCGCCCGAAGGTTGCAATATCGTGCGCGAGGCTGGGCGCAAGGAACAGAACGCCGAGGGCCCCGGCAGTCAGCACCGCCCAGCTCTTGACCTCCTGGGAAACCGCGACCTGGCCGCGCTGGCGGCCCTTCTCCAGCCGGCGCGACGTCGGTTGTTCGGTTTTTTGGCTGTCGTCGGTATCGGTATCGGCCATTGTCTCGATTTTCGCTCTACAGTCCGGCGAACTTGCCCATCGTCTCGGCGAACTTGCCGACGAACGCCAACATGACCGCCGACAGCACCAGCGTCATCAGCCAGATCTGCACGGCGATCTGAAATGGCAGCCCGAAGAAGAACACGGAGAGCTGCGGCATCAGCCGGCCGAGCAGGCCGAGGCCGAGAGTGTACGTGAAGCCGAGCAACACGAACGGCGCCGCCATCTGCAGGCCGAGCAGGAAGCTTTCCGCCAAGCCGCGCCCCAGCGTCTCGGCGAAGTCGCCCACCGGGAGCGGCGCGCCGGCCGGGAACAGCTCGTAGCTGGCGACGATCGCCTTCAGCATCAGGTGATGGAGGTCGGTGACGAAAACCAGCAGCACGCCGATGGTCGAGAAGAAGCCGGCGACGGTCGAGGACTGCGTTTCCGCCACCGGGTCCTGGGCCATCGCGTTGGCGAGCGACATGACATAGGAAATGAAGGTCCCAGCGGCGTGCAGGGCGGCGACAATGACCCGCGCGACAGTGCCGAGGAACACGCCGACGATCACCTCGCCGATCAGGAGAAGGCCGAGATCGAGGGGCGCCGCCGGCAGCGCCGGCAGCCGCGCCGCCAACAGCGGCATCAATAAG
The DNA here is from genome assembly GCA_016710335.1 of Rhodospirillales bacterium. Lineage (NCBI taxonomy): Bacteria > Pseudomonadati > Pseudomonadota > Alphaproteobacteria > Rhodospirillales > Rhodospirillales bacterium. Next base: position 1,181 of record JADJXQ010000009.1, on the reverse strand, counting down.
AAACTGAGGCCGAGCGCCAGCATCATGCGGATGCGCATGCTGACATAGCTGGCGCTGATACCCGGCATCAGGGTCAGCACGGCCCCGACCCGGGCCAGGATGACGATCAGCGCATAGCTGTTGAAGGTCAGCAGCTCGGCGAGCATCGGACGCGGCCGCTCATTCAACCGATCACGGCTATGCGGTCAAAAAGCGTCCCTGCATATTCGACCAAGGTGGTCATCATGAAAGGCAGCAGAACGACGATGGCCACGAGCATGACGATGATCTTGGGAACGAAGGTCAGCGTCATTTCCTGAATCGTGGTGATCGCCTGGAACAGCGCGATGATCAGCCCGATGACCATGCCCGCCAGCAAGATCGGGCCGGCGATCTTGAGGACCACGAACATGGCCTCGCGACCGACTTCCAGCACGGCCTGTTCATTCATCGTGCGTGTCCTCTCACCCCGCCGAGGCTGTCAGATCGGCATCTGGGAGATTTCCTTGTAGGCCTGGATGACCTTGTCGCGGATGGCGATCACCGCCTGCAGGGTGAGTTCCGCCTCGGCGACCGCGGTCACGACCTGGCCGATGTCGGCGCCGTCGGTGATGGCGGCGACCGACATTCTTTCACCGCTTTCCGCCGCCGAGACTGCACCGTGCACCGCATTCTTGACGAGGGCGGCGAAGGTATCGCCCGGCGCCTCCGGCACGGTGGTGGACTCCGGTTCGACGGCCTTGCCGGCGCGCGCATAGGCCGCGATGGCGTTGGCGTAGCTGCCTGCACTGCTTACGGATGCGACCATGACGTTCTCACGTCTCCTTGCGCTTCATGATGCCGTTGGTGGTGCGCGCCGGTCAGCGCAGGATGTCTATGGCTTCGGTGAGCATTCGCTTCGAGGTCTTGATCATGTTGAGATTCGCCTCGTATGAACGCTGGGCCTCGCGCATGTCCATCATCTCAATCAGGGAGTTGACATTGGGCGTCAAAATGTATCCGTCGGCGTCGGCGGCAGGATGGCCCGGCTGATAGCGCTTGCCGAACGCGGTGGGATCGGTGCGGACCCGGTCGACAGCGACAACATCGAGGCCGCTCGCCCGATCGACCTCGTTCTTGAAGGTGACGACCTTGCGCCGGTAGGGATCGCCGCCGGGCGTGGTCGCGACCGAGTCGGCGTTGGCGATGTTCTCGGCAATGGT